>DATJPT010000002.1 GCA_035506275.1 Bacteroidota bacterium | reverse complement strand
TTTCATTCTGACGGGCCGGGCTGGAGCATGGGCAGGACAGGATTGGAACACGTCGGTCGGAGTACCGACCGGCTGGTATTACTGGCTGCCGCCGAACGGAGGGAATGACGGTCTATTGAACTCCGGTTTCGAGAACACCGTGGTAACGAACTCAACTGCACATTCCGGGACCCACTCCCTCATGTTCAACATGCCGGCCGGGCGTCAAGCTCACGACGGTTTTGTCGGAACGAAACTGATCCCGTTCGCCAATCTCGATGCCGGTACAATACATCCGGGCGACAGCGTGCGTGTCACCGTCTGGATCAAAGCAAGCGGTTTGCTCCCCGATTCCGCAGCGGCGCATCCGACAACGTGGGCGGTGGGAATTACGCCGCAGTGGTCGGCGATGTACGGCAACAACGACGGCTATAACACTTCCGGATCGGACTATCAGTTCGTATTCCCGGCCGTGACCTCGTTTGATTGGACCAAATACACGCTGGATCTTATCGTTCCGGCCGGAGTCGTTGCGCTGGAGACACGGTTGCACGTCTATTCGACGTTTGTCGGGACCGTGTATTTCGACGACCTCGATATTGAGAAGATCAGCACCACAACGGGTGTCAAGACTGCGGGAGGCAATACTCCTCACGTCTTTGACCTTTCCAATAACTATCCAAACCCGTTCAACCCGTCGACGAAAATAAACTACAGCATTCCGAAAGACGGCATGGTATCGCTGATTGTCTATAATGTTCTCGGACAGCAAGTGCGGACGCTGATCAGTGGTCCCATGACTGCCGGGCAATATTCAATTACGTGGGACGGCCGCAACAACGCAGGCTCGACGCTGAGCAGCGGCGTGTACTTCTACCGTCTCCAGGCCAATGATATGGCCATCGTGAAAAAAATGCTCCTCCTGAAGTAAGCGCTCAACAGGGCGGGGTATTTGTGAAGATGCCCCGCTCTCTAGTTTTTCGTTTTCCAAAACAAGGTCTTGCTGGAGTAGGATGAGAATATTCGCTACTACTGTTTCCCTCTTGTTGATCGTTGCTCTGGCGGCGTTCGGAGGCACGACCGGCAAGATTTCCGGGAAGGTCGTTGACGCTCAGACAAAAGAACTCCCGATCGGCGTCAACATCGTTATTGTAGGAACGACACTCGGCGCATCGTCGGATGTGAATGGGGAATACTTCATCATTAATATCCCTCCGGGAACGTACCAATTACGGGCATCGGCTGTCGGCTACGCGCCGCAAACCGTCGACAACGTTACCGTTTCTGCCGACCGCACCACGCAGATCAGCTTCGCCCTTGTGCCGCAGGGCGTTGAAATGAACGTGCAAGAGGTTGTCGCCGTGCGGCCGCTCGTCCAGAAGGATCTGACTTCGACGACCGCGACCGTTACGAGCGATGAGATCGCAGCCCTTCCGTTGGAGACCGTTTCGGATGCAGTGAACCTTCAGGCTGGCGTGGTTGACGGGCATTTCCGCGGCGGACGCAGCAACGAAGTGAAATACCTGATCGACGGCATGTCCGTCAATGACGTCTTTTCGGGAGATTTTGAGCTCGAGGCTGGCATCAACTCCGTGCAGGAAGTTCAGGTGCTCAGCGGCACGTTCAATGCCGAGTACGGCGAAGCCTTGTCAGGGGTTGTCAACGAGGTCACCAAGACGGCGCATGATAACTATGCGGGAACATTCTCGGCGTACACGGGCGACTATCTTACGACACGCACAGGCCTCTTCCAGAACATCGATCACATCTCCCCGGCGGATCTTCAGGACTATGAAGGTCTGCTGAGCGGCCCCATGCCGGGCATTGGCAATTTTATGAAATTCGTTCTCTCCGGCCGCTACTACTATAACGACGGCTGGCTCTACGGCAAAAGAGTGTTCAATCCGTCCGATTCTTCCAACTTCTCAGCCAACAATCCTGCGCAATGGTACATCGGGGCAACCGGCGACGGCAAGTACGTCTCGATGAATTATCAGAAACGCGCGAACCTACAGGGCAAATTTACATTTGATGTGGGGAGCGCAAAGGCCCTCACCCTGCAGGCAATCTATTTCGACAATCAGTACCGGGACTACGACCAGCAATTTCAGCTCGATCCCGACGGAGATTACACACAGTATCAAAAGAGCCTTCTGACCATCGCCAGCTATACGATTGTGTTCGGCAATTCGGCGTTCATGGACATCAATGCCTCGGGTTTTGATTCGGAATACAAAGAATACGTGTACGAGAATCCGCTCGATCCGCGTTATGTAAACCCGACACGGCTGATGGATGCCGGGGCAAATGCATTCCTGACAGGCGGCACGGAAAACTGGCACTTCTACCATCATACAAATACCTACACAGGGAAAGTTGATTTTACTTCACAGTTGACAAACGTCCATCAGTTGAAGGCGGGCATCGAGACGGATGTCCATTACTTGAACTATATAGATTATCAGATCCACGTCGACGCTTCGAGCGGATTTGTACCGGCGCTGCCGGCCCTAGGCTCTTTCGATTATAATAAATACGAGAACATGCCGTACCAGCTGGCCGCCTATGTTCAGGATAAGATTGAATTATCGTATCTTGTCGTGAACGTCGGCCTGCGGTTTGATTATTTCGAGCCGGACGGCAGCACGCTGAGGAATCCTAATGACATTGCAGAGCTTGACCCGCTCCAGTCCCCCTTTCCGGATTCGCTTGTGACGAAAGCTTCTCCGAAATATCAGCTCAGTCCGCGTGTTGGTATCTCCTATCCCATCACCGACCAGGGAGCGGTCCACTTTTCGTACGGCCATTTCTTCCAGATCCCGGCGTTCGAGTATCTCTATAAGAACCCCAACTTCCGCATCCCGCTGACCGGTAACTACCCGGATTACATCGGCGACGTCATCGGCAACGCCAATCTGCAGCCCCAGCGGACAACCATGTATGAGGTAGGTTTGCAGCAGGAACTCGCCCCCAACCTTGGCCTTACGGTCACGGGATATTACAAAGACATCCGCAACCTCCTGGGTCTTCAGCTCTTTCTCAAAAACAATTTTGTGCAGTTTGGAGAGTACATCAACACCGACTACGGCGCTGTCCAGGGTTTCACGATTTCGATCGACAGGCGATTGACGAACGGCTTCGGCGCCAACCTCGACTATACGTACCAGGTTGCCAAAGGAAACGCCTCGGACCCTGAGGACGACTATAACAAGGCGACGGCAAATCCTCCGATCTCGATCAATACGGTGCTTGTGCCGCTGAATTGGGACCGCCGCCACTCGCTTAACCTGACGCTCACGGCCGGGGACCCCCACGACCTGCTCGCCAGCTTCATAGTTCGGCTCGGTTCGGGGCTCCCGTACACTCCGGCGTTGGAGAACGAGCGGACCGGTCTGGAAAACAGCGGCAATATGCCGATGTTCTTCAACACGGATATGTACATCACAAAGTACTTCGACATGTTCAACCTTCCGCTCTCTCTCTTTTTGAAAATCTACAACCTTTTTGACACGCCAAATGAAAACAACGTCTATACCGACACAGGACGAGCAGGGTACACGCTTGCGCTAGTACAGGCGGAGAGGGCGGCACAGCCTGTTCGCGGCGACAATACCCTGCAGCAATTTTATTCGCGTCCCGATTTTTATTCCGCGCCGCGCCAGGTTGAAATCGGCGTGTCGTTAACATTCTAAACAATTATGGGCCACAGTCCGACAAACAAAGCCTCGAAAAAGATCTCTACGATGAGACTGATGATCGCTGCGCTTGTGTTCAGCGCCCTGAACTTTCATGCAGAAGCTCAGGAGCTCGTTGACACGTCCAAAGGAAACCACAACTGGACGAAGCTTGGACTCATGGACGGTAATCTCGTCGAGACGTGTTTCTACAATTTCGGGGAAGTGGCGGATTGGAAGAATGATCCTACCATGAGCGGCGTCTGGCCGAAGGGAACAAATCATACCTACATCGACGGTGTCGCGGTGGTGGTTCAGGCCGAGACCGTAGTGAACGGCGACACGATCCATCCTCTTGAGACAAATTACTACGAGTATACCCGCTACAACGTGTCAACCGGCGTCACGTACGGCTGGTGGCCGCTTCCGAACTACGCGAACCAGTACCAGTCAAGCCCCGCCCGCAGCGATGACCCCACGACCTGGCCTCCTCACTGGCCCGATCGTCCGAGCACGTGGGATGGAAGATGGAACGGTTTTTTCGGCAACGGCGTGCAGAATGCCGACCTCGAAACGTATTTTGTGATGGACGATAATGAAGACCGCCAATATCTCCTGACGAACCATTTTTATCCCGATGCGTCTGATTCAACCCGCGGCGGATTGGCGATGCAAGTGCATGCGCGGGGCTTTCAATGGTCGCAGGTGCTCGCCGAAGACGTCATCTTCTGGCTTTACACGATCACAAATGTAGGGACAACCGATTACGCAAAGACTGTTTTTGCGCAGTATGTCGACTGGGGCATCGGAGGCCACGACAATTCGTCGAACAATGCCGGGGATTACAATTTGGACCTGAATCTCTCGTATTCGTGGTCGACGGTGGCCCAGGGAAGTCCGGGAAACTGGAGTCCGATCGGCTATTCCGGATATGCGTTCCTCGAAAGCCCCGGCATTCCGGACGACCACATCGATAATGACAGGGACGGCCTCACCGACGAACGGCGGGACAACCTGGCAAAAGATTTCATTACTGACGTCAACAAGGACCCCTTCATCGTTAATGTTCAGCAAGACACCGCCCGCTTTCATGCATTTTACGGCTACTCCTGGCGGCCGCATTGGGACGCAGATGAAAATGCTAATTGGGTTTCCTATACCGATCTGAACCATAACGGGAAATGGGATCCGGGGGAGCCGCTGAACGATGATGTCGGCACCGACGGATTAGGACCACTCGACTCAGGGTATCCCGGCCCCGATCCTGACGGGACAGAAGGAAACGGCAGGCCGGACCCGGGCGAACCGGATTTTGGCGCGCTTGACAAAGACGAGTCGGACCAGATCGGCCTGACCGGCTTCATCATCGCTGCTGTCCATACCTACGACTTGAATAACGACGAGCGGAATTGGACAGCGTTTACTTCCGCGCCGCAGCCCCACGGAGGATCGCTCCTCGGCGTCAACCTCGGAAATTGGTTCTCGAGCTATTTCTTCCACATGAATGGCCGGAACACGTACAGCACGACGCTGGGCGCCCCGCAGCTGACCGGCGAGACGCAGACATTCTCGATGTCCCTCCTCTTCGGTTTGAACGCCGACGATCTTTTCCTGAAGAAGAAAACTGTTCAGTCGATCTATAACGCGAACTACCAGTTTGCAAAGCCGCCGAACAAGCCCACGATCAAAGCCGTTGCGGGGGACCATAAGGTGACGCTCTACTGGGATAACGCGGCCGAGCTGACATGGGACGCGTTCTATCAGAGATATAGTTTTGAAGGGTACCGAGTGTACCGGAGCACCGAGCCGAATTTTGTGGCAGATATGACCGTCACTGACGCCTACGGGACGCCGACCTACCGGGTTCCGATCGCGCAGTACGACCTTATTGACGGGATCAAAGGCCTGGCCGCGATCGGTATCAACGGCGCATACTTCAATCTTGGCGATGACTCCGGTCTGCAGCACTCGTTCGTCGACTCGACGGTCCAAAACGGACAGACATACTATTACGCAGTAACGGCGTACGATGCCGGCTACTCAACGACGAATATCGCCGGCCAATTAACGGGCATCCCGCCGTCTGAGACTACCGCGATCATAAAGGTCGATGTTAACGGCAATGTCAAAACAGACATCAATACAGCGGTCGTCACGCCGCACGCCCCCGCTTCCGGCTATGTTGCGCCGAATGTAAGAGTGAACATTGCCTCGGGACCAGGGACCGGGTCGCTGGGCGTCGGCATTCTTGACCCGGATTCGGTGGGAAATAATCACACGTACCGGCTTGAATTCTTTGACTCCACCGCCTTCCACACGAATCCCGATCCCTGGTACGTGCTTCTTGACAAGACAACCGGTGATACGGCCATCAAGCTGACCCAATTACTGACTGCTCAGCAGCAATCGCCTATCGTGAAGGGGATTGTTTTGAACATCACGAATAGTCCAAACGTCGCGATCGATCCGGCCAACACCAAGTGGGAACAAGGGAACAGCAACTACGTTGTCCTGACTGGGTTTGACTCGCGGTTCGCTCCGGCGTTCCAAGCCAGCCGGGTGTACTATCCCGCCGATTACGAGGTGACGTTCACCGCAAAAGGGCAAGGTGATCTTTCGTTCCCATCATCCAGTTTCAGCGGTCCGCAGCAGTCGAATATCATCATCAAGAACCTGACAGAGAACATCGATCACGTTCAATTCATCTTTGAAGATGTCAACAACAATCAGGTCTTCGACGCTGGCGACGCGATCTTCATCGTGTGCGGTGATTCTGCGGGGAAGCCCGCGACCGATTTCTCCAGCGCCAAGAAAGCCTGGTCGATGACGCTGGCGATGGACACGACAATTGCGGCATCGAAACAGCGGGCCCCTCAAGCAGGCGATGTCTACCGGATCTCCACCTTGAAGCCGTTCCGGACCGGCGAGTACTTCGAGTTTACGACAACGGCGCCGTCGCTCAACATCCAGCAAGCGAAATATGACATCAAAAAAGTCTCTGTGGTGCCGAATCCGTATGTGGGCGCAGCCTCGTGGGAGCCTCAAACGACGCAGGTCGGCCGAGGTCCGAGGCTCATCTATTTCATTCATCTGCCGAGCAAATGCACAATTCGCATCTACACCATGAGCGCGCAGCTTGTGCAGACGTTGTATCACAACAGCAACATTGATAACGGGCAGGAGCCGTGGAATCTCGTCTCACGCGACGGCATGGATATCGCGTTCGGCGTGTATGTGTTCCACGTCGATGCCCCCGGCGTCGGGTCGTTCATCGGCAAGTTTGCGGTTATGAAATAATGAAGCCGGAGTCCATTTTCATGAACAAACGTCTGCACATCATTCTCCTTGCCGCAATACTCCCGGTCGCGGTGTACGGGCAAAGCGCCGTCGACGTCTCGAAAACAGGGACGACGGCAGCAACGTTTCTGGAAATCTCCGTCGGCGCTCCGGCGATCGGCCTCGGGGGGGCATTCGTGAGCCTCTCCAACGACGCCACGGCCCTCTACTGGAACCCCGCGGGCATCGCCAAACTTACCGGCAGCGAAGCAGTTCTTTCGCATACCGATTGGATCGCGGATACAAAGTTCGATTTTGCCGGCATCGTCCTTCCTGTGGGGAGTTTCGGAACGCTCGGGTTCAGCCTCACCTCCCTGAGCATGGCCGATATGCCCGTGACCACGGTGGAAATGCCGGATGGCACAGGAGAGTATTTCAGCGCCGGTGATATTGCCGCCGGGCTCTCCTATGCCCGGCTGCTCAGCGACCGTTTTTCCGTCGGCTTCACCGCGAAGTTCATTCAGCAATCGATCTGGCACGAAACAGCCGACGCGTTCGCAGTGGATGTCGGGACGTTATTCAAGACGGATCTTTTTGGCGGTATGGTCATCGGAGCGACGTTGTCGAATTTTGGAACGCCGATGACGCTGGCGGGGAGCGATACGCGGCAATTTCTTCAGCTCGACGCAACAAAGCCGGGGACGAACAACCAGATCCCGGCAGACATTGAAATGAATTCATGGGACCTGCCGCTCCGGTTCCAGATCGGCGTCTCGACGAACGTTGTGGACAACGAGACCTATCGATGGACAGTTGCGGTCGATGCGATCCACCCGAACGATAATTACGAGAGCGTCGATGTCGGAACCGAATTTGCGCTGCGCGATTTCATTTTCATCCGCGCCGGATACCAGTCGCTCTTCCTGAGTCAGAGCGAAGGGGGGCTTTCACTCGGTCTGGGCGTTACCTCCAGCCTCGTTTCCAGCAGCTCATTGGTAAAGTTCGATTACGCGTATCGTGATTACGGACGGCTTGAAGGCGTGCACTCGTTCTCACTTGCCGTTCGATTTTAGGTGAACTTGTGAACACCAGAAGCTGTGAGCGGAAGGGACATATCTTTGCGCTGGCCAGCGCGCTTATCATCACCGCCTCTTCGTTCGCAACAGCCCAGCCCTCCTCAGACTTGCCGTCAAATTTCTATCTCGACCCGAAGTACAATTCGGTTGTTCTTGCCGACATAGGTCCGTGGAATGTTACCGCCCAGGAATTTCTTCTGAGCTATGAGTATGGTCCCGCGTTTACAAAGCGCTCCGCCGACTCGAAGAAACATTACCTCACCTATATGATCTATGAAAAGCTTCTCGCCCTGGATGGATATGCTCGCGGGCTGCAGTCCTCCCCCATTGTGAAAGAAATTCTTGACGAGGTCGAGGCCGACCTTGCGACCGAAGAGCTCTACAGGGACGACGTGCTGGGGAAGGTGAAGATTTCCGACGCGGACGTCGAGCGGGGCGTTTCGAAGGAGAATGTGCACCTCGGCCTCAAGTGGCTTTTCTCGCCGTCGAAGGAGGAAATATTCAGGGAAGCGAAACTTCTGCGCAGCGGCACACCGTTCGATTCCCTTTTTGCAGCGGAATGTCCCGATTCCGCTTCAATCGAAAACCGTTCGATGCAGTCGACGCGGTTCCGGCTTCAGATGAAGAACCCGGCGCTCGCCGCTGCGATCGACTCGCTTCGTGCGGGGACTCTGACTCCGCCGATCAGCGCTCCCGACGGATGGTACATCATTAATATTGTCGATGCCTGGAGCGATCCGATCGTCACCGAAACCGAGAACATGAAGCTCCATGAAGACGTCCGCCGCGCCCTGCTGCAGCATGTGTCGGATTCGCTGTCGGACCAGTATGTGCACCGCATGCTGCTCGGACAGGATCCCGTCATCGACAAGGAGGCGTTCGAGCTGGTGCAGGCATTTCTCGGGAAGAAATTTCTTCCTGCGGAAAAATATGCTTCCTGGGAATTGGGGAAAAAAGGCTCCGCGCTGGAACGCCGCCCGGACTCGATAGAGTTGTACAGACCGAACGTCCTCGTGAGAATGAAAACCGGCATGTTTCACGTCGGCGACTTCCTCGATTGGGAAAAGCCGAGAGACCCCTATATTCGGCTGGATTTGAAATCTCCCCGTGCGTTCGCTGCTTCGGTTGAAGATATTATCTGGCGGATGGTGCGCGACAGGATGCTGACTGCGGAGGCGTACCGGAGGGGTTTGCAGAAGCAGGAGAGCGTGGTCAAACAGACCCAATGGTGGAGGGAAAAGCTGGTCTACAAGGCGGAGAAGCTGGCAATCGACGACAGCATCAAAAGGGACGACAGCACGGTCATGGCCTACTATCACGAACACGAAAAGGACTATCGGGATGCGAAAGGAGACATCCGACCGTACGCCGAAGTGAAGGAGGACGCGGCACGCGATTCGTATCTGTACCAGGAGACAAGCCTGCTCCTTCATCGCATCCTGAAGCTCAAGCAGAAATACGCCGTGAAGATCAACGACGACGCGTTGAAGGATCTCCGGGTCGACGTCGAAAATTCACCGAGAGCGATCGATGTCTACACGGTGAAGAAGGGGGGGATATTTCCTCACACAGCATTCCCCTCCATCGATTATGAATGGCAGGCATGGGATTGACCGCCGATGAAGAGCTCGCTTCGAAATGGATCTGTTTGTTTTCTTCTGCTCGTCTGCTTTGCGGCATGTTCGGAGCGGCATGAGACCTCCTCGCCGCACAGCTCCGCCGTGATCACACTCACCTACTGGCCCGCCCCCAATCCTCAGGAGATCGAGCTTGCCGATTCGATCGTAAAAATGTGGAACCGCGCGCATCCTCTCATTCAGGTGCGGATGCAGCCCATTCCCGTCAGCCAGTCGACCGAAGAAGTTCTCCTCGCCGCCATCGCCGGAAAGACGACTCCGGACATCTGCTCGAATATCAATCCCGCGGCCATGAGGATGTACACGACGGCCGGCGGGTTGATCGCGCTTGATGGTTTTCCCGATTTTGATTCGGTCGCCCTGAGGCGCACGCCGGGGGATCTGCTCCGCACGTTCAGGAACGAAGACGGCCACTACTATCAGATACCGTGGAAAACGAACCCTGTGATGATGTACTACAACATCGACATGCTGAAGGCCGTCGGCGTCAATCAGGTTCCCCGGACCTATTCGGAGTACTATGCCGCCGCAAAGAGGGTGACGCGGTCGACGAAAGGTAACGGGCAGATCGATGTATGGATGGGGGAACGCGATATCCGCCCGATCTGGTGGGAACGGACCTTCGACGTCTATCCGTTCTATATCGCGGCATCGGGGGGAAAAACGCTGTTCGATCAGGATCGTGTCGCGTTTGAGAATCATACCGCCGATAGCGTGTTCGGATTTTTCCAGGAGTGCTACACGCAGGGATATTTTCCCCGGACTTTTTTCCAGGGGGGAGATCCGTTCCTCCTCGAGCGGAAGGCGACGCATTTTGCCGGCCCTTGGGAGATCGCGACCATCAGCAAGTTCGCCCCGGCTATGCATTACGATGTCGCCCCGCTCCCCGTGCCGGACGGTTTCACCGGCCCGGTGTATACGTCGGGAGACTATAAGAACATCGGGATCTTCAGCTCGAGCGAGCACCGGAAAGAATCGTGGGAATTCGTCAAGTTCCTGATCACCGCCGAGCACGACCTGATGATGCTCGACATCACGAACCAGGTTCCGGTCCGCGGAGATCTTTTGACGAACCCGTTGTTTAAGAACTATTTCGCCAAGAATCCGATCATGGTGAAATTTGCCCGGCAGGCGGTCTATACGCGCGGGATGGATTCCGTCGTTGACCTGAAGGAAATTTTCGACGCGATCTCGCAGGAGTATGAGATCTGCGCCGTCTACGGCCGGAAGTCTCCTGCCGAAGCGGTGCGCGATGCCGCGCAACGGTGCCGCGATATTATAGAGTGGAATCAATGAAGCGACGGTTAAACATCCTCGATGCTGTTCGCCACAGTGAGCGCAACGGTTACGCCTTCGTTCTGCCGTACGTGATCTTCTTCCTGTTGTTTGTCGCGTACCCGCTTGTCTTCTCTTTTATTTTGATCTTTCATCGGTGGAATATCGTCACGCCGATGCAGTGGATCGGTCTGAAGAATTTTCAGCACCTCGCGTCCGATCCGCAATTTTTCAAAGCGATGCTGAACACGTTCGTCTTTCTCCTCATCCACATTCCGCTGCAGATCGTGGCGGCGCTCGGGTTCGCCCTTCTGCTGCACACGAAGGGGATCTTCCGGGGATTCTTCCGGGCTGTGTATTTTCTCCCCGTGGTCGTTTCGGGCGTTGTCGTCACCATCCTCTGGCAGAACCTCTATTCATTCGATTCCGGGGTCCTGAATTCCATTCTGAACATTTTCGGCATCCCCAAAGTCCCCTGGCTCATCGACCCGGGGATCGCCATGCCGTCGATCGCGATCATGGCGACGTGGAAGAACGTCGGCATCTACATCGTCCTCTTTCTTGTCGGCCTGCAGAATATTCCGAAAGAGCTCTACGAGTCGGCGAGTTTGGACGGTGCGGATAAGGTGAAGCAGTTCTTCAAGATCACGCTGCCGATGCTGAACTCCACCATGGTGCTCATCGTGGCCCTCTCGACCATCGGCGGATTTTCTCTCTTCATCGAACCGTACGTGCTGACCGGCGGCGGACCGATGCAGAGCACGATGTCCGCCATGCTCTATATTTACAACCAGGCGTTCTATTTCGGACATATGGGATATGCGGCGGCCCTCGGTTTTGTTTTTGCACTCGTGATCCTCGCAGTGGTGCTGCTGCAGCGCAAAGTCGTGGAGGCGGACCCGACATGATGAAATCAGCCCTAAAATTCTTTTGCCTTTTGGCCGGCGCGGTTGTCTTTGCGTACCCGTTTCTCTGGATGCTCGCCGGTTCCTTCAAACCCGAGCTGGAGATCAACAACCTGTCGCTCTGGTCGCCGCGGGTGTCGGTGCACAGCTATGAACAGGTGCTGACGAAGATCCCGATCGCAAGGGCCTTTCTTAACAGCGTCATCGTCTCGCTCTCGACCACCGTTTCGGTGGTCCTCTTCGGGTCGATGGTCGGATATGCCCTGGCGCGCCTCCGCTTCTTCGGCAGCAAGCTGTTGTACGCGCTCATTCTTTTTACCATGATGATCCCGTTCCAGATCACCCTCATCCCCCAATACATTCTCATGGTGAAGCTCGGTTTGACCGATACATATGTCTCTCTGATCGCGCCGACGATGATGAGCGCGTTCAGCATCATCGTCTTCCGTCAGTTCTTCATGACGCTGCCGCAAGCCCTGATCGACGCGGCGCGCGTGGACGGCTGCTCGGAGCTGAGAATCCTGTTTCTGCTGATCTGGCCCCTTTCCCGCGCGGTGATTTTGACCGTGGCGATTCTCACGTTCATGGCGAGTTGGAACGATGTTCTCTGGCCCCTCATCGTCGTCCGGGAGCGAACCTTGATGACGATGCCGCAGCTCGTCACGATCTTCGTCATCGGCGGCGAGGCGGAGTCCCAGCTGGGGATGCAGCTTGCCGCCGCGACGCTGCTGGCCCTTCCGGTCGTCGTGGCGTATTCGTTCTTCCAGCGCTACTTCATCGAGAGCATGGCCTATACCGGCATCAAAGGATAGAACGATCATGGTTCGTAATAACTTGATTTTAGTTCTCCTCAGTGCACTTGCTTGCCCATTGTCGGCGCAGAGCACCGGCGATCCCCTTTCGTATTTCTTTGACCGCCATTACGGTCAGGTCGAAGTTGGGGGAAGGTATGCCGGCGCGGAGTTTCATGAGAGCCGCCCCATTCCTTCGCGGATCAGCTTTTATTATCCCGTTGCCAACAGCATCGACGTCAGCACCGATTACTGGAAGCGGGGCAATTCACTCCCGTTTGCGGTTGGAGTGCGGGTCGGCGATAAGGCCAAGCATTGGCTCGGCAAAGAACCGTGGGACTATACGCTCAGTCCACATAAAGTAAAGTTTCATCGGATCGACAGCGGACTGGATTATTCGCTTTCGTACGAGTTTTGCATGAACCAGCCGGCAATGGTTGTTTCGCTGACCGTCAAAAATATTTCCGGCAAAGAAATGCCGGTGGAAGTTTATGCGCATCTTCTTATGAGTCTTCGCACTTGCCAGACCTATGCGCGAAAGGATTCCGCGTGGACCGAGTATGACAGCGCATGTTCTGCGATCACCGCTGATTTCGACGATCCGCAAACAAAGCAGGCAAGCGTGTTCGTTGAGAACGCCGGCGTTCGTCCCGACGATTGGTCGTCCAATGCCTCCGCGATGGCGGCAACAGACAGCGCAACGTCGAACTGGATCGGCGACTCGGCTTCGAATTTAGGCCATATGCTGATGCCCTGGACGTCCCCCGGGAAGCCGATCGCGGCGTTTCTATACAAGAGGTTACTTGGGTCGAACGACTCACTGACGATTGTGCAGATCATCGGAAGCTGTCCGCGCGGAGAAGTGAAGAGCCGAACGAGTTTCCTCGCCGCGAATTGGAGACGTGAGACGTCGGAATACGACGCTTACATCACCGGCAAAGCAAAGGACGAATCGCATTTTGTCACCGGGGACCCCTGGCTCGATAGGTCGGCAATATGGGCGCGGGGACTCATCGCCTCCAATGCTCATTACATCGACGGCCACGTTGTTCCGATGCCCTGTCCGGCGGAATACAATTTTTTCTTTACTCACGACGTGCTGCTGACGGACCTCGGTGCGGTCAACTTCGACCTTCCTCGCGTGAAAAGAGATCTCCTCTATATCGCTTCGCTTGCGAAAGACACCGTTATTCCGCACGCGTACTATTGGCGCGATACCGGCTTCCAGACCGAATACTGCGCCCCCGACAACTGGAACCACCTCTGGTTCATTCTCGCCACGGCGAGCTATTACCGGCATTCGTTCGATTCGACGACGATTGCGGCGTTGTATCCCCTCATCGACAAAAGCGTGGAGCTCGTCCTGACCCAAAAAAAAGCAGATGGATTGATGTATGCCAAGCATCCCGACTGGTGGGATCTCGGCAATCGCGAAGGTCCCCGCTCGTACCTGACGATACTCACCATCCGCGCACTGAGGGATTTCGTGTACGTCAGCGCGGCGCTCGGGAAAAAGCAGGCGGGAGAATTGCTGGCGTTGGAGAAGAGCGCGGACCGGATGCAGAAAATGTTGAATGAAAAATTGTGGAGCGGGAAACAAGGATTTCTCACAAACTTCAACGGGACCGATACCGACAACCACTATTATGCCGGCTCGCTCCTGGCTCCCGTATTCAGTCTGCTGGACAAAGACAGATCGGACCGGCTTCTAACCTCTGCCGCCAAACAGCTTGCCGATCCAAAGATCGGTGTGCGCACGGTTGCCCCGGCCGACTTCCACACCGACTCGATGATCTCATATTTCAAGGAGGTTGGCGATGAAGCGGGCGCGCCCTTTGTCTACATCAACGGCGGTGTCTGGCCGCACACGACGGCATGGTACATCCTAGCCCTTCAGGCCTGCGGAAGAACCGATGAAGGACTCGAGTATTTGAGAAAGACCCTGACGCTCGACGGCATTGCCGAAAGTCCGATGGGCCAGCCGGCGATGTACGAATACCGGTATGCCGACGTTTCATCCCCCGAATTCGGCAGGATCGACAAGCCGTCCTTTCTTTGGGCCGGCGGATTTTACCTGAATGTCCTATACCGACTTTCCGGCATCGCCGAAAACGACTGGAATCTCTCCCTGGCAAAGCCGCGTCCGGCTCAACTCGATACCGTCTCTTTTTCACTTGCGTTTGGCGCGCAAAAAAATATTGTTATAGACGGGAAAGGGGAAACCCTTCATTCATGGAGAGGAGAAGAGGGGCGGATCGCATCTCTTGTTCTTCCTCTTAATGCCGTCGAATCAACGCGTCACACCATAGAATTCGGAGCGATCAGCACCCCGTATCTGGAGAGCGTCAACGCGATTCTCTATGCGGTCAGCTATTCCGAAAAAACGAAAGCGCTGCAATGTGTAGTTTCTTCATTTAAAGGACATTCGGTCGCTGCAAAGGTCATCGGCGTGAAGAAAGCCGTGAGAATTACAGTTGACGGGAAGCCCGTCAGCGCCGTCGTTCGTTCCCGGAACAGCGCCGGCGGTGAAATGCTCGTCGTCAATTTCATCGGTTCGGAAAAAAAGCAAACACTCAGAATTGTCTATTGATACTGAATATGAAAGTCGCCCTCTTTGAAAAGCCGCACTCGTTCGCTGTCCGTTCGACGCCGCTGCGAACGCTTCTCCCGAACGAGGTCCTCCTGAAAATTCAGGCGTGCGGCGTCTGCGGAACAGATGTTCATATAGTGGAGGGTACATCCCGCTCAACTCCGCCGGTCGTGCTCGGGCACGAGTTCACCGGAGTGGTCGAGGAGGTCGGTCTCGCGGTTCACGGGATAGCTCCTGGACAGCGCGCGGCCGTCGACCCGAACATTTCCTGCGGCGTCTGTTTTTATTGCCGCCGCGGGCTGGTCCATCTGTGCGATCATTTGAAAGCGCTCGGCGTTGACCGCGACGGCGGCATGGCGGAATACTGTTTTGTGCCCGAAAAACAGATTTATCTCCTCCCCAACGACATGCAGACGGAAGCAGCCGCATTTGTCGAACCGGTATCGTGCGCCATCCACGGCATCGACAAGGCTGGCATCAAAGCAGGGGACACGGTCGTCATCGTCGGCGGCGGAACGATCGGCCTGATCATGCTGCAGCTTGCGCAGAACGCCGGCGCGGGGCGTACGATCCTCGTCGAGCCGCTGGAACAGAAGCGGCAAATTGCCGCCGTGCTGAAAGCGGACACTATTTTCAACCCTGTGGAGGTCGATATTAAAGGCGCTATCATGGACATCACTCATGTCGGGGCGGACGTCGTCATTGAATGCGTCGGGAAACCCCAGACCGCTCAGCTTTCGCTGGAACTTGCCAGGCGCGGAGGGACGGTCGAGTTTTTCGGTGTTTGTCCGATCGGTGAAAAAATATCCGTCGAACCGAATCAGATCTACTTTAAGGAACTCACCGTGGTCGGGTCGTATGTCAACCCGAACACGTTTTCACGGTCGATCGCCCTTCTTCATGGGGGAAAGGTCCGGGTCGACGCGTTCCGCATCGATAAATTTCCCCTTGACGGTGTGCTTGAAGCGCTGGCGTTCCAACGGGAAGGGAAAACCCTCAAGAGTATCATCGAACCCAGCCGATGAAATCGCATTCAGAAGTGACATGTATCGGCGAAGCGCTGATCGATTTTGTCTCGACAAAAAAAGGAAGAACACTTTCCGACACGGAAGGATTTTTGAAGCTGGCCGGCGGCGCTCCGGCAAACGTTGCGGTCGGGCTTGCGAAGCTAGGGACCCGTTCCGCGTTTATCGGGAAAGTCGGTGACGATCCGTTCGGAAAATTCCTCCGTACCGAACTTGCCGGGTTCGGCGTTGAAACGTCCGGAGTAAGTTTTGATGCCGCGCATAAAACACGCCTGGCGTTTGTCTCGGTGACGGCATTGGGGGGACGCGACTTTGAATTCTGGGAAAAACAGCCGGCCGACGAGCAGCTCTTTCCCGGTGATGTGAACTTTGCAGCGGTGTCAAGGTCGAAGATCGTTGCCATCAGCTCTTTTTTGCTGCTGCACGAACCGGCGAGAACCTCCTTCTTCCGCATCGCCAAGCGAGTGCGCCGCGAAGGCTGCTTGCTCTCTTTCGACCCGAATTTGCGGCTGGCATTATGGAATTCACGCGCCGAGGCCCGCAAGGTTATTCTGAAGGCGGTCCGTCTATCGGATATTCTTCGGATGAACGGTGAAGAGGCGTCGTTCCTGTCCGGCATGCAGGAGGTCGAGTCGGCATCGGAGTTTTTTCTTTCGATGGGACCTGCGATCGTCGTCGTGACGCTGGGTGAAAAAGGATGTTTTTTCAGGACAGCAAACCATTCAGGATTCGTCAACGGCTTTCGCGTCAAGAACGCGGACACCACGGGCTGCGGCGACGGGTTTTATGCGGCGCTGCTGCACAGACTTGTTCGAACCGGGAAAAACATCGGCGAGCTATCGTTGAGCGAGCTTGCCTTGATATGCCGGACGGCGAATGCCGCCGGTGCGCTGACAGCCTCGAAGCAGGGAGCGATCCCCGCCCTTCCGGATGCCGCATCGTTGAAGAAATTTCTGAGGTCAACGTCCACTACGAAATCGTGAGAAGCTCTTTGAAAATATTCCTGCTCCTTGCAGCGTTTGTTTCTGTGGCGCAAGCACAGGAACAATCCTCGCTGGTGAATTTCGGGCATCTGAAGCATCTCACGGAGAAGATAGATTTCTACGGCGATACGGTCAGTATTGTCCACATCTATTCAAATTATCCCGACTTCAATTGGGTCGATGCAAAGGAATCCGGCCCGGAAGGGATTGCCTGCGTGGACGATGCAGCCCGCGCTGCCGTCGTCATGCTGCGGTACTATGAACTTCATCGCGACGCCTCTGCTCTGGAGGACGCCCGGTCGCTGTTGAAATTTGTATCGGCAATGGAAACGGATGACGGCGAGTTTTACAATTTCATTTTTGCCGACCACACGATCAACCGGACGGGAACGACAAGCATCAAATCATTCGGCTGGTGGGCTGCGCGGGGCGTCTGGAGCATGTCGATGGGGTACCGGATATTCAAAAATATCGACACGGCCTTTGCAGCAAAATTGAAGACAGGCGTCATGCGCGCGCTGCCGCATATCGATGCCCTCCTTAAAAATTACGGAAAGGAGAAGACGAAAGGAGGGTTTCGAATACCGGAATGGCTTGTCTATGAATCAGGTGCGGACGTCAGCTCGGAACTCCTTTTAGGTTTGGCGGAATGGTATCGCGCATCGGATGACCCAAAGGTGAAGGAATATATCGTAAGAATTGCCGACGGGCTGATGGTAATGCAGGACGGCGATCTTGATTCTTTTCCTTATGGACTGCACAGGTCGTGGGAAACGATGTGGCATATGTGGGGAAACGGCCAAACCGAGGCGCTTGCCTCGGCTGGCATGCTCTTGAATGACAGCACGATGATTCAGTCAGCACACCGGGAGGCTCACGGATTTTACAGCCGCCTGCTGATCAAGGGATTCATGAAGGAAATAGATGTCGCTCGTCCCGACAGTAATTTTCAACGCGAGCAGATCGCGTACGGTGTTCGCCCAATTACCGCCGGGCTTCTTCGTCTCTACGATGCGACGAAGAACGAAACCTATCTGACAATGGCCGGGCTGGCAGCTTCGTGGCTGTTCGGCAATAACGTTGCTCATCAGCAGATGTATGATCCGGCGAGCGGACGATGCGCCGACGGCATCAAGGAATCGTTGACGGTCAACAAGAACTCCGGAGCCGAATCGACGATAGAAGCACTGCATACGCTTATCGAGGTAGAGAATTATCCTGGGGCTGTGAAGTACTTACGCTATAAGAAGATCAAAGAGGAATCTCGCGATCATTACCTTGGAGCAACGTTCTCAAATGCAGAGGGGGATGAATTGACACTCGGCATCAACACACGCATAGGGGCCCTGATGCTCACAGAAGGAAAAGGAAAAATCGTCCAGTGACACGCAGGGTTAAAATTTTTGTCCAACTTGGCCTCTTGATGTTGATTGCAAGGCCAGGCGTGTCCAGTGCGCAGCAAATTTCTATCGGCAGGATCGATCAGATGCCGAATAAGCCGTCGCCGTATCTTATGAGAAATTGGAAACAGGTCGCCATCGGGTACGATTCGCTTGTGTTTAATCCGAACGTGACCGGAACCTATCTTCCGCTGGTGTCGGTGGGGCAGAATTTCAGCCTCGCAAGTTATGTCGGGCAGAATCCGTCCCAGACCAAAGAGGCGATCAATTGTCTCCCCGCCGTGCTCGGCGCAAGCCTCGTCGGCGTCGACAAGACAAATCAGTTCGGCATCAACTGGGTCTCCGAGTGCCAGAATTGGTTCAATCAAAATCCTCAGGAAGATGTTTATCTCAACAACCCGGGAGGATCGAGCGGAAGCGATTGGTGGTATGATGTCATGCCAAATATTTTTTTCTACCAGTTGTACAGCCTGTACCCGACGGTCGGAAATTTTCAGAATCAGTTTGTCACGGTTGCCAGCCGGTGGTTCGCCGCTCTTAATGCGATGGGGGGAAGCACGACGCCGTGGAGCCTTGCAAACCTGAACCATACCGCCTGGAACCTCTCGACCATGACGCCGACAAATTCAACGTGGGTCGAGCCGGAGGCGGGCGGATCGATCGCCTGGCTGCTGTATTCGGCGTACGTCCAGACAGGCAACACTCAGTTCAGGATCGGCGCGGAGCTTGCGATGGAATCGCTGCTTGCGTATCCGGTGAACCAGAATCCATCCTATGAACTGCAGCTTCCGTACGGCGCATACATCGCCGCGCGCATGAACGCCGAGCTGGGGACGACGTACGACATCGGGAAACTCGTCACGTGGTGCTTTTCTGACGGAAGCGACAACTCAAGGTTATGGGGGGTCACTGTCGGGAATTGGGGAGGCTATGACTGCGACGGGCTGATCGGAGAGACCGGATATGGCAGCGGCAACGGCTATCCGTTTACCATGAACACCTTCGAGCAGGTCGGCGCTCTTGTTCCTCTGGTCCGTTACGATGCCCGATTTGCAAGGATCATCGGCAAATGGGTCTTGAATGCTTCGAACGCCGCGCGTCTATTTTACACAAAATACCTGCCGGACAGCAATCAGGATGCAGGCGCTGCATGGTCGCACCAATACGATCCCAATTCCTACATCGCCCACGAATCGATGCACCAGCACAATCCGATCAACCCTGCCGTCACGCCATACGAAACGGGGGATGCCATCCAGAATGGCAATCCTACAAATTTTGCACTTTACGGATCTTCGCACGTCGGAATTTTCGGCGCCATCATCGACACGACCGACGTCCCGATGATCCTTAAACTTGATGTCTTGAAGACAGATTATTTTCACGCCCCTGCCTACCCGACGTATTTGTTGTTTAACCCGGATTCGGTGCAGCGTTCGGTGAGCTTCGACGCGGGGTCCGGAGAGCACGATCTGTACGACAATGTCTCTCACGCCTACATCCTGACGAGTGTTTCCGGAGTTGTGAGTCTGCCGATCGGCGCAAACAGCGCGGTCCTCGTCGTGAACCTCCCTGCTTCGGTCACGCCGACGTACGACCTCGACCGGATGCTTGTCAACGGCATTGTTGCCGATTACCATTCCGGGCATCCGGTCGCGAATTATCCGCCGAGGATCAAAAGCCTTTCGGCCGACACCGCCACCCTTTTACTGGGACGCTCGACAATGCTCTTCTGCACGGCGGTGGACCGGGACAGCGATGCGATTTCGTACTCGTGGAACGCGTCGGGCGGTTCAATCGCGGGGAGCGGCGCGCTGGTGACGTGGCATGCGCCGGACACCGTCGGGAAATATACCGTGCAATGCATTGTCAGCGATACGCACACGCAAACGCAGGCGACAGATACGCTCTCTGTTGTTCAGTTCATCAATCATCCGCCGGTCATTCAAAAAATGAACGCCGTCCCCGGAAAAATCAACCTTGGCGCAACGAGCACGATTCGCTGCATCGCAACCGACCCTGACAGCAACACGCTGACGTATCACTGGTCAGCAGCCAGCGGTGTCGTGAGCGGCGCCGGCTCTTCAGTATCGTGGCAGGCGCCGCAGAACGCAGGAAATTACTTCATCCTGTGCACCGTCGACGACGGCTATGGCGGGTCGGCTGAAGACAGCGTCGGCCTGGAAGTACGAGACTTCTCCAACTGGCAGACCGGCAGCCTGGTCGCGTATTATCCTTTCAGCGGAGACACAAAAGACGCGAGCGGCAATCACCATGATGGCACCGCAAGCGGCGGCTCGTTCACCTCCGACCGCTTCGGCCGCTCGGCCAGCGCATATTTTTTTGACGGCTCATCCTCATCGATCGATGTGCCGGACGATTCGGCCTTGAATTTTCAGAATGGGATCACCGTCAACTTCTGGATTACGCCCAGAGCGTTTTATTCTTCGCGCGAGCAGTATCCCATTTCTCACGGAAGCTGGCAAAACAGGTGGAAGTTCTCGATCTCCCCGAACAGCAACAAGATCCGATGGACGGTCCGAAATTCCCAGGGAACTCCCAAGGACCTCGATGCTGCGACGCCCCTCGCACTGGACAGTGTCTATAATGTGACTGGAACATACAACGGATCGGACATCGAAATTTATTTGAACGGCCAGCTCGACGCCTTCGGATCGTTCTCGGGAGCGATCAATTCGACATCGTACGACCTCGCGTTCGGTCAGGATTTTCCGGGGGACAACAATTACGATTTTAACGGAGTCCTGGACGACATCAGGATCTATAATTATATGCTCCCCGTGTCGCAAATTTCGTCATTGTATGATGTCAATGCCGGAGTCGGCCAGCCGGCGGGTGCCGTGCTTCCGACGCAATTCGCGCTCGGACAGAATTTCCCTAACCCGTTCAACCCTTCCACGACGATTCGATTTGCGATTCCTTCAACGGAATTTGTCACGTTAAAAATATTCGACCTGCTAGGAAGGGAAATCTCAACCTTAGTGCATGACAGGGTTTCTCCGGGCGAATATTCCGTTGCGTGGAATGCCGCCGGCCGTGCAAGCGGCGTTTACTACTACAAGTTGGAAACGGCAAGCGCCGTTCTTGTAAAGAAAATGATCTTATTGAGATGAGGTGTGTGAGTTGAAGATTATAGACCTGAACGGAGTGTGGCAGTTCAAAGCCATCGATAAGTATCGCGTGCTTCCCCGCAGCGTTGCGGATGCCGTTCAATGGATGGATGGTACTGTTCCCGGAACGGTCCATACCGACCTGCTGGCGAACGGAAAAATTCCCGACCCATTCTACCGGATGAATGAGGAACAGGTGCAATGGGTCGATTCGCAGCAATGGATGTACCGGCGCGAATTCGAAGTCGAAGAGGATTTTCTCCGCGAAAAACGGATCGATCTTGTCGCGGAAGGATTGGATACCTATGCGGATATCCGGATCAACGGCCGGCCCGCTGCGATCACGGCCGATATGTTCGTCGAGCACCGGTTTGATGTTAAAAAATATCTGCAGCGGGGAACCAACCGCATTGAGATCATTTTTGACTCCCCGGAGATCCGGGCGAAAGCTCTCGAGAAAAAATACGGCCCGCTCATGGCCGGCCACGAACCTCACCGGATGTATGCGCGCAAGGCGCAATATTCGTTCGGCTGGGACTGGGGTCCGCGGCTGGCGACATCGGGAATCTGGCGCGCCATCAGGCTTGAAAGTCATTCTGAAGGGCTGCTTCAATCCCCCTGCGTCAAAGCTATCGCCCTGACAAAGCGCGAAGCGTTGGTGGAGGTTTCGGTCGATGTGTCCCTTCTCTCGGCGGCGCGGATGGTGCTGCACACCGAGTTGTCGGATGAAGCCGCCGCTGCTGCCGACCGGCGCCCCGCAAAAAGAGGAAGGATGAAATTCCGGCTCCGCATAAAAAACCCGAAGCTCTGGTGGCCGAACGGTTACGGCGAACAGCCAATCTACCGGGCAGCTTTATGGCTTTCGATGAAGGACGAGGAAGTCGAACGTATCGAGGTTCCGTTTGCGCTCCGCACTGTCCGGCTGCTGCAGAAGCCCGATGATGAAGGGTCGACGTTCATCATCGAGATCAACGGCGAAAAAATCTATTGCAAAGGGGCGGATTGGATCCCGAGCGATTCGTTCATTCCGCGGATCGCAGACGGCACCTACGAGAAATTGCTCGGCATGGCGAAGGCCGCTCATATGAATATGCTACGCGTATGGGGGGGAGGCATTTATGAGCAGGAAATATTCTACCGCCTGTGCGACCGGTACGGATTGATGGTATGGCAGGATTTTATGTTCGCCTGCGCCGAGTATCCGGAACATCCCTGGTTCCTGAAGCAGGTCGCCGATGAAGCGGAGAAAGCGGTGAAACGATTGCGGAATCATCCAAGCATCGTTCTCTGGTGCGGCAACAACGAGTGCGAGTGGATATTCTGCCAGAGGCATCCCGGAACATCGCCGGATGCAATGGTCGGCGCGAAAATTTTCAAACAGCTTCTGCCGTCCGTATGCCGGGAGTTCGACGGAACACGTCCTTATTGGCGGAGCTCGCCGTTCGGGAAGGGATTCCCCAACGATGAATCGAACGGCAATCATCATCAATGGGAAATGTGGGCGCGCTGGAAGGACTTTAAGGAATACGAAAACGACAATGCACGGTTTGTGACGGAGTTCGGCTTCCAAGCTCCTCCGCATTATCGCACATTGGAACAGGTAACGGTTCTCTCAGACCGCACTCCGCTGAGCCCCGTTCTTGAGCATCACGATAAGCTTCCGGAAGGGACCGAGCGTTTGTACCGTTTCCAGGCGAGCCATGTCCACGTCGGAACGGACTTGGAAGATTTTATCTACAAGGGACAGATCGTGCAGGCCGAGGCGCTGAAAACCGCGGTGGAACACTGGCGGAGAAGAAAATTCAAAACGGCAGGCTCTCTCTTTTGGCAGTTGAACGATTGCTGGCCTGTGACCAGCTGGTCGGTCATCGACAGCGCGCTTCGGCCCAAGGCCGCCTACTACTTTGCAAAAAAATTCTCAGCACCGGTGCTGGTGAGCTTCCGGAGGATCGGGGCGAATATTGAAGTCTGGGGAACATCCGACCTGCTTGCCCAACAGGATGCCTCGCTGGAAATCACACTTCGCACCTTCAGCGGTGCCGTGGAGTGGACAAAAACATCGAAGGCGCGTCTCGGCCGCAATGCTTCAGTGCTGCTGATGAAGATCAACAGCGCTGATTGGTCTCACACCGACCCGGCGCAGTCGTACCTTCTGGCAAGTTTGAAACGCGGCGGCGCCGTGCTTTCCGAAAACAGATTCTTCTTCGTCGAGCCGAAACATATGCGTTTCCCAATGTCGAATGCCGAATTCCAAGTGACGAATGACAGCGAAGGTGCCTGTCTTGTCACCGTGACTTCGGAGCGGTTCAAAAAGAATCTCAGAATTGAAATCGAGAACGACGATGCCGAAATGGACGATAACTACTTCGACGTGGATGCCGGCGTGCCGAAAGTCGTCCGCGTCATCAGTCGTCTCCCCCAAAATTTAATTAAGGAAAGACTCAGATTTCGGGCGATGTGAAGCATGCGCGTCCAACGGTCTGAAAAACTATTTCACCAGAAAGAAGGTATTCACCTATGAAAAGGGAAGAATTGGAAGTGCGGCGCCAGCCCGCGCTTATTCAACCTGATGTCTCGCGGGTCATCATCAAACCGTTTGCCCCCGTCGGCCCGCTGAGTCCCGGATATGCCGCGCGCATGAAAGGGCTTGTCCGCCGTGTGGCCGACTTGACCGATGAGGAATCGCAGAACATCCTCAATAATGTTTTTGCCGAATTCCGCAGCCGCCACCGGAACATCGAAGAAACCTTCCATCTGGGCTACGAAAGGGTCAAAGGTTTTCTTCCCCCGCGGTGCGAACTCTCCGCGTCGCAGCGTCTGCTGCTCGGCTCGTACTTTGTGTGCGAATATTCGCTGGAAGCCGCCGCGCTCTTTAATCCTTCGATCGTTCCACATCCCGACCAGAACGGCGTACCGAGCGGAGCGCTTCGCTGCATCGTGAGCCTTCGGGCGACCGGAGAGGGGCACATCTCTTCCATTGAATTCCGTACCGGCATCATCAATAAAAAAGGAGAGCTTTCATTGGATGCCGCCGGAAAGATAGTAACGACGCCGGCGGTAAGCCCCGATCCTGTTTTTACCGCGTCGGATTTTTTCAGCAAGCTCCAGAACGGCGAACGCAAAAGCTCCTCGATGAAGGAGATCGTCAGCCCGCTGCCGGCAAAATTTACGCGCTCTCAGATTGAAGCGAGACTTGCCAGGTTCAAGAAACGCGGCGCAAAGCTTTCGGCGCCCCAGCGCCGGGCCATCGCTGCGCTCGAATCGCTCCTCGAGCTGAACTATGAGATCAATTTTTCAGAGCAGGTCCCGCTTTCCGAACGGGCGATTTTTCCGGTGTCGTCGTTTGAATCGAACGGAATCGAGGATGCCCGGTTCGTTCAATTCACCGACAACGACGGCAGGGCAACTTACTACGCCACCTACACGGCGTATGACGGCAAGACGATCATGCCGCTCCTCCTTGAAACGACCGATTTCATCCGCTTCCGGATCAACTCGCTGAGCGGCGACGCTGCTAAGAACAAAGGGATGGCCCTCTTCCCGAGGAAGATCAACGGCCGCTACGCCGCGGTGTCGAGGCACGATGCGGAAAATCTGTACATTGTTTTCTCGGACAATGTCTATCAATGGAATGCTCCCGCGCCGCTGATGCAGCCATCTCATCATTGGGAATTCACCCAGATCGGGAATTGCGGATCGCCCGTCGAAACGGAGAAAGGGTGGATTCTGCTGACGCACGGCGTCGGTCCGGTCAGAAAATATTGCATCGGCGCTGTTCTCCTCGACCCCCGCGATCCGTCCCGGGTGATCGGGAGGCTCCGCCAGCCGCTCATCGCACCGGATGCATCGGAGCGGGAAGGATACGTGCCGAATGTGGTCTATACGTGCGGGGCTATCGCGCACAACGGAAGGCTGATCATTCCCTATGCGATGTCGGACCGCGCCACCCGCATTGCAAGCGTTTCGATCGACGAGCTTCTGTCGAAGATGCAGCCGGCATAAGAAATTGGTGGAGGCAATGAGGTGCCTCGGCAATCTGCCGGGGCATTTTTTTTGGCAGGATGATCGGGCTCTCTTCGCGCGAGTGCGCTCCTAAGCTATTGGACATTGTTGCCCATGTCGGCGTATATTGTAACGCACCTCAAGAATGGAAACCGTCTTATGTTTAACAGTCTGATCAACCCTCACGATTTTGTCGTCCTCTACGAAAAGATCCGCAGAACCGGGTTCGGCGAAATCCTGTTCAAGCTTGTTGAGAAGGATGAAGAGAGAGTTCGGCGTTCCTGGTCCCACACATCAGGATCGACCTCAAACTGGTGGGATATTCCCGAAGTGCAGAGGCGCTGGAATTATTTGATCACCGGCTCTGCGGACAAAGATCATGTCGAATATATTTCGGAAAAATATCTGAACGGCGATCGTCCGCTCGCAGGCATCTCGCTCGGATGCGGCTCGGGAAACAGGGAGATCCGATGGGTCTCTGTCTGCAAAAATTTAAGACTTACGGGGATTGATGTCTCGAAGGAGAGGATCGAACAGGCAAGAATCAATGCGCAGAATGCCGGCGTTGGCTCGAAAACAAGCTTTGAAGTAGCAGATGTCCATGCGCTTGACCCGGGGGAAAAACGGTACGATGTTGTGATCGTCGAAGGAGCGCTGCATCACTTTCATGCAATCGGGAACGTACTCGACAAAATCCGGGTGTCGCTCAGAGACAACGGAATATTTATCGTGAACGAATACGTTGGTCCCGCTCGTTTTCAGTGGACGGACAAACAACTGGAAACAGCGAACCGCGTTTTAGGGACCATTCCGCATGAATACCGGAGGAAATATTTTGACGGCACGCTGAAAAAGAAAATTTACCGGCCGGGGAGACTCAGCATGTACCTGAACGACCCTTCCGAATCGGCAGAATCGAACCTCATCGAAAATTCGATTGCCGGCAGGTTCAGCGTATTGGAAAAAAAAGAATACGGCGGAACACTGCTCCAGCTGATCTTTAAGGACATCGCGCACAACTTCACCGACGGCAGCAACCGGACGAAGAAATTATTGGATTCGATCTTCGCCGTTGAAGATGACGGGTTGAAAAGGGGAGAGCTCAAGAGCGATTTTGTCCTTATGGTTTGCCGGAACAAATAACTGAAACTCTGATGTTTAAAGAATATAGTTGGCCGCTGTTTCCAGGGAGAATTTCCTGCTTGCAAATATTGGTATTTCCCTTATATTAGTAGAAGCCATTTTTTTCCCCGACACTTCTATTTTGCAGAGAATCGTCTGAACGATGATAAACGTCCTGCGACAATTTGTCGCCGCGGGCCTGACGCTTAGCGTTCTGGCTTCGAACGGTTTCTTGCTTGCACCTGTTTTTGGATCGCAGCACGGCCTTGAGAAAGGCATGGGGATGGCTCACCATTGCTGCTGCTGTTGCAACGAAACCGGGGGGGCATCGAGCTGTTGCTGTTGCATGCAGCATTCGAAAGGAAACGTCAGCGCCACGTGTTCTGTCTCCTCCGCGCCGTGTTCGGCTCCTACGGCAGCACTTTCCCCGAACGTTCTTGACCAGTGGATCGCCCCCTCATCTCCTTCCCGTTATGCCGTTTTATCCGCAGGGCGCGGGGAATATCTCGGTCTCAGCACATCTCCACTCCTCGGTATCGCGAATTCACTCTTTCACCCGCCGCAGTCGCACCTCTCGTAATCCGATTAATAATACTAAATCGATCTTTGACCTCCTTCGGATGAAGGAGGCGCATTGATGAATTTTAAATCAATCGAGAGGATTTCTATGCGATGGTATTTCGTATCCGCACTGTTGTGCGGGGTATTGATTGTCCCGACGGAGTCGAACGCTTCTGTTCCCGATTCCCTGAACAACCGCGTCGTTCAACTCCCCGAGGTCACGATCACTTCGAGCCCCGTTGAACGACAGGTGCCGGTAAGTTCAATTGCCGTTTCTCCCGTGGATATTCAACAAACGGTGGCGACCGATTCGTGGGATCTTCTCCGCCAAACGACAGGGCTTGAAGTTCACGAGCAGGGACAGGGACCCGGTTTTGCGTCCGATGCTTCGATCCGCGGATTCAGCTCCGACCACTCCACAGATATGGCATTATGGATCGACGGTGTTCCGATCAACGAACCCGTCAACGGGCATGCGGAAGGGTATGATGACTTTAATCTCCTGATGCCCGAGGCGGTGAGTTCGATGAATCTCATCAAAGGACCAACGAGCGCTCTCTATGGAAATTTTGCCATGTCAGGCATCCTGAATGTACGAACGCTGGAAAAAATGGACGGAACAACCGTGTGGCTCTCCGGAGGTTCGTACGGGAAATTGAACGGGACACTCCTTACCGGGTTTGACAATGGCGGAAACAGCGGCGTTTTCGGCGTTCGCGCGATCCATGAAGACGGCTGGAGACCCAATAGCGGCTATGATCTCGAGCAGGGGCATGCACGGTATGTGCAGGCGCTCTCACCCGCTGCAACGCTCGATGCGGGCGTTGAGTTGTACGCCACGAAATGGGATTCTCCCGGCTCACTCACCCAGGACCAATTCGATCAGCGCGACTATGATGTCGTTGCGAATTCTACCGATGGCGGGTTTAAGCGCCATGGGCAGGAACGCGTCAGCCTCCGCGTTTCGCCGGACTCCGTCATGTTTTGGCGCACGACGCTCTACGCGACGCAGGGACGATGGCAGCTGTATCTCACAACGCCCCCCGAAGGAGGAATTACGGAGGGGTCAGGAAGTCAGACGGAAGAGGAGGACACGCGGTACGGCTTTGGCGGCACGAGCGCCTTGACATGGGCGCTCCCCCACGCAGAGATAACGATGGGAGTCGAGGGGAAGTTCGATCATGCCCGCTATGAAAACTGGACCACGACGAACAGAGTCCGAGATTCCGCGCAAATTCTGCTCTCGGCCCGACAGGAAGCAGCCGCGCTCTTTGTGCAGTCCGAGGAGCGGGCGGACAGGTTTACGTTCACGGCGGGAGCGCGGTACGACGTCATCAATGCTCTTTCTGAGCCCGACAGCAGCGCATCGTTAAGCGACACGAAGGGTATATTCTCGCCAAAGTTGGGTGCGATGTATGCGTTGGCTGCCGATGTTTCGCTGTACGCAAACGTCTCGCGGGGATTCCGCTCCACGGACGGAACGATTGAAACTCCCTCGCTTCCGTTCATCACGGCATGGGCGTACGAAGCGGGAAGCAAATTCGATGAAGGACGCGTCAGCGGGAGCGTTGCCCTTTTCTTGATGGATGTCAGCAATGAACAGACGTTCAACCCGATCACCCTTGTCTCTACAAGCGGCGGAAGCAGCCGCAGGCAGGGAATTGAAGCGGACGTTGCTGCCCAGCTAACGAATGAAATTCGTCTGACAGCGGACTGGACCTTTAATGATGCCCGGTACAGGAACCTGATCTCAGATGACGGCGACTCTCTCTCCGGCGCCCGCGTCTACAATACTGCCAAATACATCGGCATCGCTGCCCTGGATATTGCACCGTATGCCAACTGGAATATTAAGCTGAGTTCGAACGTCGTCGGTCCCTACAGTCCGTTCGACGAACCCGGCGTCGTCCTGCCATCGTACGCTGTTTTCTCTTTGACCGTGGGAGTGCATGCAGGCAGCGCTCTTATTCAGGTAGGGGTAAAAAATCTGGCGGACAAAGCGTATCCTGAATTAGTTGCCGGCGGGTTTGTCGACCCCGGGCAGCCGAGGTCGGTATACGGCACAGTGAGATATTCGCTGTGAGTATTTTATGTGATGCCATGACCCGCCTTACGCGGGAGTCATGGCATCATCACGATACCCGTAAATCAATTTTTAACCAAAGAACAATTCACGAAAAAGGCTAAAGACAATATGAAGAAGATTCTTTTCGGGGGACTGGTCTTAGGAATATTATCGACAACAGCATGCAATCGGCAGAACAGAGCGTCCAGCTATCAAATTCCGGAAGTTTCTCACGATGAAAAGGGAGCGTTTAACAACGTCAAGGTCGATAACGCCAACGACCTTGTTTGCGGAATGACGCTGACCGCGGGCATCGGCGATACAGCACATTACAACGGAAAAGTATATGGCTTCTGTTCTAAAGAATGCAAGGATAAGTTTCTGGAAAAACCGGCGCAATACATCGCTGCGCAGTAATCATTAAACAACTCGGCGGCACCCTGAAAGCAGGCAGCCAAAACGGTTTCTTTGGCTGAGAATGATTTTGATTGCCGGCCTATGGCGAGGCTCCTTCGTCGCGGACATTATTCTCATTTTCTCGCTTGTTCCAAATCTCCGATTTGGAACAGAACAAACTCAGCGCTCGATGATTTCAAACGAAAGGCGAGTTACACACGCCTTTTCCAAACTGGGTTTGGGAGCGATAGAGGAAATTCTCGATCGGCAGCACAAACCGCGCTTTGAAATAGCTGCGACGATTGAGTATCTTGTTTCAGGAGATCAGACGTGCTTCAATTCAGAGTGCTCTTGATTCCTATAAATCTACTCTCATGAACCTTCTTCTTTCTTTTCTCACCGGGTTTTTCGGAAGCATGCATTGCGTCGGCATGTGCGGAGCGATCGTCGCGGCTTATTCCACGCAGGCGAATTTTGGCGTCCCGGCGCGGGGGAAGTGGAATCAGCTCCTCAAACATCTCTCCTACAATTTCGGACGGGTCTTATCGTATGTGCTCATCGGCGCGCTGCTCGGTATGATCGGCGGAGGGGTTTCAGGATTGAAGTCGGCGGGGGAATGGTTCTCGACCGCGGCCGGCGTGCTGCTCATTCTTTCGGGAATATGGATATCGCGGATTTTTCCGCGGACCGGGTTAACCCCGGAAGTTCCGTTCGGCCGTGAGAAAAAATCATTCCTGCTGAGTCTTTATACCAGAACGTACGGCGCGCTTTTAGCGTCCCCCGCTTTTGAGAGCAAATTCTATATCGGCTTGCTCACGCCTCTCCTCCCGTGCGGTCTTCTCTATTCTATGTTCCTGATGGCTGCCGCGTCGGGAAGCGCTCTCAACGGCGCTGTAACGATGGCGCTCTTTGGATGCGGCATTGTCCCGTCGCTCGTCATCGTCGGTTTTGTGTCGGCATTCTTCCGGTTTCGGCTGCGGATGGTAGGCGACAAACTTGCAGCGATCACAGTATTCCTGATGGGAATCATCATGGTGATGAGGGGCCTGGGCGTCCCGATGCCGTGGATGCCGATGGGGGGCGGACATCACCACATGGCAATGTAGGCGGTACGGATCCTATTCTTCTTTCGCTCTCATTGAATCCCACAATGCGTAGGAAAACAAGAGAGCGAACATGATCAAGCCCGTGATCTCCCCCGAATGTGAATCGGCCCAGGCGCTCATGTACCAGCTCGCGTAGCCGAAATTCCAGACTTCCTGGTCGAAGAATTTCAGGAACGCATTCAACACGCCGAAGAGCGACCCTCCCGCGATAAATCCGGAAGCGATCAGCGTTCCGCGCGAAAATCGGGCGTTGTTCAATTTTTCGTTCTTCGACCTCGTGGTCACCCACCACGCGATCAGTCCTCCGAACACGAGGGGCGTGTTCAGTTCCTGCGGGATGTACATCCCGAGCGCGAACGCCAGAGGCGGAATCCCTACCGTGACAAGGATGAGCGCAATCACCGCTCCGACTCCGTAGAGGACCCACGGCGCCGAGACGTTCGACATGAGCGGCTGGATGACCGCCGCCATCGCGTTCGCCTGCGGCGCGACCATCGCGTGTTCCCCTTTGAATCCGAACGATTTGTTGAGGACCAGGATCACTCCGCCGACGGTCGCCGATGAGACGAGAACGCCGAGAAATTTCCACGTCTCCTGCTTCTTCGGCGTCGAGCCGAGCCAGTAGCCGATCTTCAGATCCGTGATGAATCCCCCCGCCACCGAAAGCGCCGTGCAGACAACTCCGCCGATGATCAATGCGCTCACCATGCCCGCCGGGCCGGTCAATCCGATCTGCACCAGCACGAACGACGACAGAATCAGCGTCATGAGTGTCATGCCCGACACCGGGTTGGTTCCAACGATCGCCGTCGCGTTGGCCGCAACCGTCGTAAAGAGGAACGAGATGATCATGACGATCAGCAATCCGGCCACGGCATGGGTGAAGTTGAAGACGACGCCGCCGTAAAAAAAGACGAAGACAAGGAGGGCGGTCAGTAATATCAGGACCGCGACAAAAAGCATTTTGATGTCTGTCTGCCATCGAACCGTTGTTTCATCCTTGGCGGTTTTCGCATGGAAGATTTCGCGGTAGGCGAGAGAGAACGCTCCGGCGATGATTTTTGACGAACGGATAATGCCGATGATCCCCGCCATCGCGATGCCGCCGATCCCGATCTGCCGCACATAGTTGCGGAAGATCTCTTCCGCCGACATGTCGGCGATCAGTTTGGTCGCCGTCGCACCGAGGGGAACCGCAAGCCCATGGCCGACTTCATACACGAGAGGGACGAGCACAAACCACGAAAGGAACGAGCCCGCGGCGATGATCGCTGAGTACTTCAGGCCGACAATATACCCAAGGCCGAAGACCATCGCCGAGACGTCGATCTTCACGACCATCCTCACTTTGTTCGCCAGCACCTCGCCGAAATGGATCATCCTGGACGACACCACCTCCGACCACCATCCGAATGCGTTGAAGATGAAGTCGAAGATCCCGCCGATCAATCCGCTGACGACCAGCACCGCCGCTTGCGATCCCCCCTTTTCCCCCGCAACAAGAATTTCCGTCGTTGCCGTCGCTTCGGGGAACGGAAGCTTTCCGTGCATATCCTTCACAAAATATTTTCTGAAGGGGATGAGGAACAGAATTCCGAGGAAGCCGCCCGCTGCCGAAGCAAAAAATACTTGAAAAAAATTGGCCGGGAGGTCGAGGATATACAGCGCGGGGATCGTGAAGATCGCTCCCGCGACGATGACGCCGGAGCTTGCGCCGATGGATTGGATGATGACGTTCTGCCCGAGCGACCCTTTTCTTTTGAACGCTGCGGACAATCCGACCGCAAGGATGGCGATCGGAATCGCCGCCTCGAAGACCTGGCCGATCTTTAATCCGGAATACGCGGCTGCGGCCGAGAAGAGCACCGCCATCACCAATCCCCATCCGACCGACCAGGGGGTCACTTCGTCGTACGACTGGTCGGGGTTCATGATCGGGCGGTATTCTTCCCCCGGTTTCAATTCTTTGTATGCATTGTCCGGAAGCGTGTTCGAAGCCGAGGCGGGAGTTTCCATGAGAATTCCTTGAGAAAGTTAACTCAGATCAGACTAACTTGTGCCTTTGCGGCGGCATTCAGCTCTTTTCAACCCAAAGCTGTGCGAGATTGACAACCGTCTCGACGGCTTTTTCCATCCCGTAGACCGAAGCCCATTCGTTCTTGCAGTGATAATTTTGTCCGCCGGTAAAAATATTCGGCGTCGGCAGTCCCATTTCGGTCAAACGCGAACCGTCGGTGCCTCCCCGGATCGGCGCCCATATCGGCTTCAGGCCTGCCCGTTTCGTCGCCTCCTCGAGACAGTTGAGCAGCCGCGGGTCGTTTCCCAGGCCGTCTTTCATGTTGCGGTATTGTTCCACGATCGTCAACTCGATCTTCGCTTTCGGGTGGAGGGGTTGAACTTCGGCGATGATCTTCTCCAGCTTCTGTTTGAGGACCTTCAATCCCGGCGTGTTGAAATCGCGGAGGAGAATTTTCAACGTCGATTTCGATTCCTCGCCTTCGACGGTATGAGGATGAATGTACGGTTCGTACCCTTCGGTCGTCTCCGGCGCGATGTCTTTCGGCATCCGCGCGATGATGTCGGCCATGGTGCGGAGGGAGTTCACCATGATCCCTTTTGCCGAGCCGGGATGGATATTTCTCCCGTGCACGGTGATGACCGCCTGGTCTGCGCTGAAGGTCTCTTTGTTCAATTCGCCGGGGGTGTCGCCGTCGACGGTATAGGCAAACTTCGCGCCGAATTTTTTGATGTCGAAATATCTTGTCCCGGCGCCGATCTCTTCGTCGGGAGTAAAGCCGATACGGATGTCGCCGTGCAGGAGGGAAGGAGTATTGAGGAGCGTCTGCGCCGCCGTCATGATGATGGCGAGACCCGCCTTGTCGTCCGCTCCGAGGAGCGTCGTTCCGTCGCTCGTGACGACCTTTTTGCCGATGTTGTGGCGAAGTTCCGGGTTCTCCGACTCTTTGATGATGACGTTCTTATCCCCCGGCAGCACGATGTCTCCTCCTTTATAATCGACAACCTGCGGTTTTACGTTTGCGCCGCTTTCCGACGGCGAGGTGTCGACATGGGAGATCAATCCTATGACGGGAACTTTGCCGTGCGCTTTATGCGATGACGGCAGGTTCGACGGCAGTGTCGCCGTCACGTAGCCGTATTTATCGATCGATGCGTCTTTGAGTCCGAGCTCTTTTGATTCTTTGAGAAGGAGATTGAGAAGATCGAACTGCTTCGATGTGCTTGGATATGAATCTGAGTCATCCTTCGACTGCGTGTCGATCTTCACGTACCGGAGAAGCCGGTCAAGAACAGTTTCGTTCACCATACGGTCCTCAATATTTTTTGTGCCGTGCCTTAACGCGTTTTCAATGAGAACGAAGATAGCAAGTTTGAGGGAAAAAAGCAGGTGAAATGTTGCGCTGTAAAAGTTCCCGAAGGCTTGAATTATTTGAACGACGGCAGGATTTCCTATCGCTATTTAGACTCAATCCAAAGTTAATATTTCTGTTTTTGCGGATTGCATTTTTAAGAAAAGCCGGTTCCGGAAAATTTCAAAGTGGTGTTTAAACGTCAAAATCGTAACCCCCAGCACGGCATAGTTTTTGCTCGTTAGAGGGGCATGAAGTTGTTACCCACATCGAAGAGTTCTCTTCTGCACCCCACATCCCAAGTTTGAACCAGCGTCACCATTCTTCAAAATTTTTACGAAATAAATTTTACCCCCGGAGGTTTGTATGTCAGAGTACGTTAAGGCCTTAATGGCTGATGTCAAAGCAAAGAATCCCAGCGAGCCGGAATTTCATCAAGCGGTCCAGGAAGTTCTCGATTCCCTCAGCATCGTGCTGGAGAAGCATCCCGAATACCGCAACGCGAAGATCCTCGAAAGAATTATCGAGCCGGAGCGGGTCATCATGTTCCGCGTTCCATGGACCGACGACCGCGGAACGATCCATGTCAACCGCGGCTACCGTATCGAGATGAACAGCGCGATCGGTCCCTATAAAGGGGGCCTTCGTTTCCATCCATCTGTGACGCTCGGCATCCTGAAATTCCTTGCGTTCGAGCAGGTGTTCAAAAATAGTTTGACGACGCTCCCGATGGGGGGCGGAAAAGGGGGTTCGGATTTCGACCCCAAAGGGAAGAGCGACAACGAGGTGATGCATTTCTGCCAGAGCTTTATGACGGAACTGTCGCGCCACATCGGACCGGATACGGATGTTCCGGCGGGCGATATCGGCGTCGGCGGACGGGAGATCGGATTCCTGTTCGGACAGTACAAGAGACTGCGCAATGAATTCACCGGCGTCCTGACCGGCAAAGGTCTGAACTGGGGGGGCTCGCTCATCCGCCCAGAAGCGACCGGCTACGGCGCCGTGTACTTTGCATCCGAGATGCTGGCGACCAAGGGACAAACGCTCGAAGGGAAAAAATGCCTTGTCTCCGGCAGCGGCAACGTCGCACAGTATACGATCGAAAAGATCAACCAGCTCGGCGGAAAAGCAGTGACCCTGTCGGATTCCAACGGCTACGTGTATGACGAGGAAGGCATTTCAAAGGAGAAGCTCGCGTTCGTGATGGATCTGAAGAACGTACGGCGCGGAAGGATCAAAGAGTACGCGGACAAATATAAGAGCGCCGTCTTTACAGCCGTCGATCCCAAGGCGAATCACAATCCGCTCTGGAATCACAAAGCCGACTGTGCGTTCCCCAGCGCGACACAGAACGAGATCAACGCAGTTGATGCACAGAATCTTTTAAAGAACAAGGTCTATGTCGTCGCCGAAGGAGCGAATATGCCGACGACGCTCGACGGCGTGAAGTTGTTCCTCGATGCCGGCATTCTCTACGGTCCCGCGAAAGCGGCGAACGCTGGCGGCGTTGCCGTTTCCGGATTGGAGATGGCACAGAACAGCATGCGCGTACCGTGGACCCGCGAAGAGGTCGACAACCGGCTGCATCTGATCATGAAGAGCATCCACAAGACGTGCGTCGACATGGCCAACCGATTCGGGACGCCCGGAAATTACGTCAACGGCGCCAACATCGGCGGATTCCTGAAGGTCGCCGATTCAATGATCGACCAGGGACTTGTCTGAACCATCTCCCGCAAAAAGCAGGCGAGCATTCCACTCGCCTGCTTTTATTTTTGGTATTTCCTTCTTAACATACTCCCATGCAAACGTACGAACCGCTCTGGGTTGATCACGGCTACAGCTCGCCTGTCCAGGGCTTCCAGAACCTGGCCCGCTTCAGGGTGCGCGATATTCTGCTCGTCTCGAGTTTGTACGACTCGTATCTGTTCGAGGAAGACGGCAGACTGTACGAGTTGATCCGCAACGAATACCAGGGGTTGAACCTGAGCCACTCGCCCGAACTGACGCGCGTCTCAAGCGGACACGATGCGCTTGCGCTGGCGAAAGAAGAAAACCGATTCGATATGATCATCACCACGCTCCATATCGAGGATATGCACGCGGCCGCATTCGCGCGGATGGTGCATGAGGCGGGGCTGAACATTCCGATCGTGGTGCTGGCATACGACAATCGGGAGCTGACGGAACTCTTCGCGCACCATGACACCTCCGTGTTCGACAGGGTCTTCATCTGGCAGGGGGATTTTCGCATCATCGTCGCGATGATCAAGTACGTCGAAGACCGGCTGAACGTCGAGAACGATACGGCTGCTGCGGGTGTTCAGTCGATCATTCTCATAGAAGACAACGTCCGTTTCTACTCCTCCTACCTTCCGCTGATCTATACGGAAACGCTGAAGCAATCCCTGCGGCTCATTTCCGAGGGGATCAACCTCACCGATAAGTTCCTGAGGATGCGCGCACGGCCAAAGATCCTCCTCTGCACCACGTACGAAGAGGCCTGGGAGTACTACCGGAAATACCAGGACTATATTTTGGGCGTCATTTCCGACATCGACTTTTTCCGGGATGGGAAGCAGGATCCGCAGGCCGGGATCGAGTTCGTTAAGAACGTCAAAATCGAGCACCCGGACATTCCGATCCTCCTTCAATCGAACATGCCGGAGAACGAGAAACAGGCGCGGCTGGTCGGCGCCTCCTTTTTGTTGAAGGATTCCCCGACGCTTCTTGAAGATCTGCGGCAATTCATGGTCCAGTATTTCAGCTTTGGCGACTTCGTCTTCCGGACGCCGGAGGGGACGGAGGTTGGCCGCGCGCGGGATCTGAAAACGCTCGAGGAACAGCTTCATGTCGTTCCCGAAGAGAGCATCCGCTACCACGGGGAGCGGAATCACTTTTCGAATTGGCTGAAGGCGAGGACGGAATTCTGGCTGGCGCACCGCCTTCGTCCGCGCAAGGTGTCGGACTATCCCTCGGTCGGAGCTCTTCGCGCCGACCTGATCTCGTCGCTCCACGATTACCGCCAGCTCCGCCAGCGCGGGAGCATCACCGATTTTACGAAAGAGACGTTCGACCCCGCGAACAGTTTTGCCCGCATCGGCAGCGGTTCGCTGGGAGGGAAGGCCCGCGGACTCGGGTTCGTCAATCTTCTCATCAACAGCCACGATGTGCGCGACCGATTCGACGGCGTGCGGATCTTCGTCCCCTCCTCGGTTGTCATCGCAACGGATGTCTTCGACCAGTTTCTTGACGACAACCGATTGAGGAATTTCGCCCTCAGCGCGACGGATGATACCGAATTGACACGGAGGTTTCTGGAGGCGAAAAAATTTCCCGAAGAGATCCTGAACAACCTGGCGGCGTTTCTCGACCTTGTGCATGAGCCGCTCGCGGTTCGCTCATCGAGCCTTCTGGAGGATTCGCAATACCATCCTTTCGCAGGGGTGTACGAGACGTACATGATCCCGAACAACGACCCCGACCCGCGCGTCCGTCTGAAAGAGCTTGTCAAAACGGTCAAACGCGTCTATGCATCGACGTTTTATCGTTCCGCGAAGGACTACATCAAGGTGACGTCGTACCGGCTGGAAGAAGAAAAAATGGCCGTGATCATTCAGAAGATGGTCGGCGTCGAGCACAACAATAAATTCTACCCGGATTTCTCGGGCGTCGGCAAGTCGTACAATTTTTATCCCCTCGCGCCCCAAACGCCGCAGGACGGGATCGCATCGCTTGCGCTCGGGCTCGGGAAGATCATTGCCGACGGCGGGAACGTCCTCCGATTTTGTCCCAAGCATCCGCTCCAGCTTCAGCAGCTCTCGTCGATCAAAGATACTGTGCGGAATAACCAGAACGAATTTTTTGGCCTCGTCCTGAATGCTCACGAGGATGCGATCGTCGTGACGCATGACATGCTGGTGAAAAAATTCGACCTTCAGATCGCCGAGTATGACGGCACCCTGAACGCGATCGGCTCGACATACTCGCACGAAAATAATTCGATCACCGACGGCATCTCGCGGCAGGGAACCCGCCTGGTGACATTCGCCCCGGTGCTGAAAGGACAGCTTTTCCCGCTCCCGAGCATTCTCGAGCTTCTCCTCGACATGGGGAGCTGGGGAATGGGATCGCCGGTGGAGATCGAATTCGCGGTCAATCTTTCCGTACCGACAGGCAAGCCGAAGGAGTTCGGCCTGCTCCAGATGCGGCCGCTCGTCATTAGCCGCGAGTTGGAGGAATTGAACGTCGAAGAAGTGGACCCGGGAGGACTCATCTGTCAGAGTCTTCAGGTGCTGGGGAACGGCATCATCAAGGACATCCGCGACATTGTCGTCGTGGACATCAACAAGTTCGACCGGGCAAAGACGCGGGAAGCCGGCTGGGAAGTCGGACGGATGAACATGAAACTGGTCTCCGAGAACACGCCGTACCTTCTCATCGGCGTCGGTCGATGGGGGACGCTTGACCCGTGGCTCGGCATTCCGGTGACGTGGGACCAGATCTCGGGCGCGCGGGCGATCGTCGAAGCCAACATGAAGGACTTCAACGTTGCGCCGTCGCAAGGCTCGCACTTTTTCCAGAATCTCACATCATTCATGGTCGGATATTTTACGGTCAATCCGCACGTCGAACAGGGGTTTATCGATTGGGAATGGCTCGGCGCCCAGCCTGCCGTTGAAGAGATGACGTACGTCCGGCACATTCGCTGTGATACGCCGGTCACGGTCAAGATGAACGGTCACAAGAATAAGGGGATCATTCTCAAGCCGGAAGCGTGATCCGGACGCATTGCCTGCCGGGGAGAATGAGGAGGAAGGGGGCTGCCGCTTTAGAACTTTTTCTGCAATTCGTCCAGCCTTTTCAAGTTCTCGGTCGCCGTTTGGTTTTCCGGGTCGATGCCGATCGCCCGGAGGTAGTAATCTCTCGCCTTGGCGTACGACTTCATGTTCTGGTAGGCAATGCCCGCCTGAATGTTCGCATCGGTGCTTTTCGGATTCAGCTCCAGCGCGCGCTCATACTGCTTGATCGCGTCGTCGAAGAGCGCCGCGCCGTTGTAGGCGATGCCGAGATAATAGTGGATGTCGTAGAAATCGTTGCCGCGCGCTAACGCCTGCGTCAGCAGGTCGATCATCGGCTTGAAGTTCGAGTTCTTGAAGTAGTTCGTGTAGAGGAAACGGTACGCGGAATAATAGAGCGTATCGGTCGAAACGGCCTTCTGGAAAAAATTATTCGCTTTGTAGCTGTCGCCGATGCGGTCGTACAATTTGCCGAGCGCGAACGCGGCGGGGGCGTAGTCGTCGGCGATGAGCATTGCATCTTTGTAATGCTCTGCGGCTCCGTCGGAATTCCCCTTTTCTTCCGCCGCCTCTCCGTCTTTCATGTGCGTCAGAACTTCGCCCGGGATCTTCTTCTCTTTCGTGTCGATAAGGATCCGCAGTTCGTCCATCCGGTTCGTCAGATCATGGTCGTAGGACGTTTTCATGACCTGGAAAATTTCTTTCTTGGCCTCGGAGAAATTCGAAGCGTAATAGTCGTAGACCGCCGCAAGCACGGAATAGTACGGCAGAGGGAATTGCGTCGAATCCTTGGAGAGATTGGCAAGGAACTCGCGCGGGAAGAGGAGCGATTTGGCTTTCCAGTGGTCGTCGGCGAGACGGACGAACGTCTCGTACGATTCTTCGAGATTGAATTTCTTCAGCCGGGCGGAAAGTTCGTCGGGAATCGAAAAAACCAGATTGGGCGCCGTCGAGTCCGCAAAGTCGATGGACGCGAAGGCATCGGCAAGCGCCTCGACGATGTACTTGTACTTGAAATCGATCCTCCCCCCCGACGAACCCGCGATGATCCAGCGGACGTTAAGATCGTCGAGCGCCTGGTGCAGAGAATCGAGCGCTGAGCGCGAATGCAGGATCGCCGTTTTTGCCTTGTCCATCAGCGGAACGATGGGGGCGTCCGATGGTGCGATGCCGAGGGAAGCGTCGGCGAGTGAATCGGCGACAAACTGAAATTTCGGAAGGGCGTCGCTGTTTGCGGCGATCTTTTGTTTCAGGTCCCCGCCCCCGGTCATTGCTTTCGCAAGACCGCCGGCATTGTCATCAAAATATTTTGTAAATGCTTCGAGACGTTTATCGCGCGAGGCGGCATACGACGGGAAAATCGCAAGTCCCTGATCGGCAAGGACAACGTTGAAATCCGCTATCGCATCCTTGTAGAGACCGGCGCTTAGCGCTTTATCCCCCAGGTCGAAAAACTTGGTGACCTTGGAGTATCCCGCCCAGTATTCCTGCGGCACCGCCACATCCACCTTTGCCACTCCGTTGTCGAGGGGAAATTCGAACGAGAACGGTTTGTTGAGAGCGAACGTCTTTTGAAACCCGATCAGGACGATGGTGCTGTCGCCGTTGGCAATGATGTTGTCGGTGAAACCCGGATGGACCCGTAAGGAATCCTGAAGGATCGAAAGCTTGAGGAGGTCTTCTTTCACAAAATCGGCGTCGATCTTCCAGCTTCCTTCGTTCTGGAGCAGAAAATAAAAATAGGTTCCGTTGTTGACGTTCTCGCATGTCAGCGCCGTCTCACTTTTTTTCGTCGAGAGGGTGAGACGCACAAACCGCGGTCCCCCCATGTTGAACAAGCCGGACTTCTCGGCCACTTTCAATTTTATCGACAAGGGGTTTTGCTGAGCGGCGGCCGTTGAGAGGATAAGGAGGAACAACAGAGAAGGAGCAAGGCAGAATTTCTTCATAGCATTCGCGGAAAACGCTTCAAATTCATCAATGGACAGACTGCGCAAAAAGACGAATTGAATATATAAAACGATGCGACGAGAGTCAATCGGTATGGCGGCGGGTCTCTTGCGTTGATCGGTACAGAAGGAGAATATTTCCCCCCGATTCCGTCAAAAAGGGGCGGGACGCGACCTCTCTGTTGCCCCCCGAAGATATCCTTTAGGGGAAGGAGGAGAGTCGCAGCGGAGTTGAAGGGTTACATCGTCCCTCGTTTCCATCAATCCACCCCTCTAATCAAAGAACTCCACTACCATCGGTTTCCCAGGCTCCCGGCGGCAGTGTGACCTCCAGCCTTGACAAAGAGGGGACTTTTTCCCATACTTGGGCGGATAATGCTCCATCTCCGCAACCCCAGACCAATGAGTGTTCGCACTCGCTCGGACGTTTTCCTCGTGAAAAGGCTTTTATGAATCGAAGGGTTTGGCTCCTTGTCTTGTTCACGGGACTCTTGTTCTTTCCGAGGCAATTGTCCGCGCAGGAGCTTTACGTCGAGCCCCTCAAACACGCCTCCGTGCTCAAGAACACCATCACGTCGGTAAAGCTTTCCCCGGACGAAAGTCTTCTCGCCGTGGCCGGGTTCGATAAATCCATCCAGCTTGTCGACCCCGTGTCGCTTCGGATAAGATCTGCTCTGTCGGGGCATGACCCCAGGATTACGACGCTCGCATTTACCGCGGACAGAAAGTATCTGATCTCTGCAGGGATCAGCGGAGCACTCTCCTACTGGAATCTTGCAGACAGCACGTTGTTCAAAGAAGTTCCGGCCCACCGCCAGGGGCTGGGAGTCCGCTCGATCGATGCCGATGCGGCGGGAATGATTGTGAGCGGCGGAGGGGACGGGGAGATAAAACTCTGGACGACAGCCTCCGACGATCCGTTGAATTCGCTCCCCAACAGTTCTGACGAGAGTGAAGTTCTCAGCGTTGCCTTCAACCCCGCGGGGAACCGCGTTGCCGCTGCCAATGCCGACGGCCTTGTCCGGATATTCGATCCTCAATCAAATGCCCTCGTTGCGACGCTCGCAGAAATTAAGACCATGACGACAGCGGTCGCATTCAGCCCGAACGGAAAATATCTCGCCGCGGCCGGCGCGGATTCCACGGTACGGGTCTGGGATGCTCAGACTTTTTCGCTCCTCCAGACATTTCACTGGAACTCGAAAACGATCACCTCGGTCGCATTCGATCCGAATAACGTGTGGATCGCCGCGACGGGAAACGGAATTACGATCTGGGACGTCACCACCGGCGCGCTGCGAAAAAGTTTTCCGGAAAGCGGCACGGTCTATACGGCGGCACTTTTTATGCCCGACAGCTCAACGCTCCTTGCCGCAACAACGGCCGGTTCGCTGGAAACTTTTTCCGTGCTGGCCCAGAAACCGGACAGAGAGCCTCCGGCCGTAGTGTTCCAAAAGCCGGTTCAGAAAGAGACTGATTCCTATAAAGTCTACGCCTCGGAGATTGAAGTTGCCGGCATTGCGAGTGATGAGAGCGGTGTGCGCGGGGCGACGGTTGCCGGTCAACCCGCCGCACTGACGGAATTGACCGCCGACGAACGAACTCAATTCGCCGTCAAACTTCCCTCAAAAAGATTTTCTGCGACGGCGCCGCTGGCAAATATCGGCATGAACGATATTGTGGTCACTGCGACGGATATCCACGGGAATGTTGCGACGAAAAAGATCCGCGTGCAGCGGCTCGCAAAAGATTCGGCGCTTGAAGTGATCAGCCCGAAGGGAAATATGGAGACCGACCAGGCGTCGGAGAACCTGCAGTTCAGGGTATGGTTCGACTACTCGAGGTATTCGGTCACGCTCAACACCATCGAAATTGCGAACAAAGAGAACATCCCGCGCAAGCCGCTGGGAGTGCTTCAAACCGAGCCGATCCCCCTTTCGTCGGGTTTCAATCAGGTTCAGTTCACCGTTTACGGAAGATCGGGGGAAAGAATATCGAGGGTCATCGATATTAACCGCCGCATTTTGTCGGCAACGGCAAGCGCCGAGCCCGACAAACCGCAGCGAAGCGCTTCGGGGCAGCCGCAGCAATGGGCCGTGGTGATCGGCATTTCGGAATACTCGAACCCGTTGATCAAAAACCTCAGCTACGCCGACCGCGATGCGCGCGATTTTGCGGAGTTTCTGAAGATGCCCGCGGGAGGAGGCTTCGAACCTGAGAGAATGAAAATCCTCCTCAACAAAGATGCGACGCTGCAGAACGTCAAGCAGGCGCTGTACAATTTTCTCCGTCAGACGATCGACAAGGATCTGGTGATCATCTATTTTGCCGGGCACGGCGCTCCGGAGCCGGCAAACCCGAACAACAATTATCTCCTGACATACGACAGCGACCCGAATTCTCTCGAGACGACCGCGTTTCCGATGTGGGATGTCAACACGGCGCTGACGCGGTATATCCCGTCGAAGCGGGTCATCGTGTTCTCCGACGCATGCCACAGCGGCGGCATCAGCTCCGACCTTGCGACGCGGGGGGTGTCGCTGAGCGGGACGAACCTCATCAACCAGTACCTCTCAGACCTCTCGAAGTCAAAAGAAGGGACGATCGTTTTCACAGCGAGCCAGGCCGGAGAAGTGTCGCAGGAGCTGGACAAATTCGGGCACGGAGTGTTCACCTATTACCTCCTTCAGGGGATGAAAGGCGATGCCGACATCAACAACGATTACACCGTGACGATCGGGGAGTTGATGGACTACGTCGAAGCGAACGTGATGCGCCAGACGAAAGGGAACCAGCATCCGACCCGCAATCAAGGCGACTACGACAAAGACATGACCATCTCGCTGGTTCCTCATTAACACTGGTCTCGCGCACCTGGCAAATTCCACATCCACGAAGGACACGAAGGAATGATTATGAATACTCTGGTACGATTGTGCACGATGCTTCTTTTTTATGGCGTGATATCACCGCTCGTTGCGCAGGACGCCGGCGCGGATAACAACATTCAGTACAACTGGGCGTTCGTCGCCAGGGCAGGAGAAGCGGGGAGCCGCCGCCTCGGTGTCGTCACGAGAGACACGTCGATGAAAACGGGGGACGAGTTCAAACTCTACGTCAACCTGGTCAAGCCTTCGTACGTGTACGTGATCCACAAAAGCTCGACCAACGAACTGTCGTTGCTCTTCCCGTATGACAGCGCTATGTTCCTGAAGGACTACAAGACCGACAAGAATTACTATATTCCCAAAGGGAGAGACTGGTTCAAGCTCGATAAGAACGGGGGGACCGAAACATTCTATGTGCTGGCCTCGTCCGAGCGCCTGACGGAGCTGGAAAACGACCTGCAAGCGTATTTCGCGGCGGCTGCCGACAAGAAAAGCGATGCGATGACGGTTGTCATGAACGAAATCAAAGACATCAAAAAGCACTTCCGTACGTTCGCAACGATCGCCGAGCGGCCGATCAGCATCGCCGGCAACGTCCGCGGGGAGAAGAAGAACATCATCGACCCCGACCGCGTCGACATTTCGCAATTTGCCACGGAAATTCTGGCGAACAATTTTTTCAGCAAGACCGTATCCATTGACCACAAGTAAGAAGCGCAGAGTTGCCGGCGCCGGTTTCCTGATCGCGGCATCGTTCTGCGTTTCGCATTTTCTATTCTGGATCTTCCCCGGCGTCTTCCATTCCTGGGACCATCAGACCGTGGACCGGCTTTTCCCCGTCCGGACCGCGCTCCATCCCCCCGCGTACGACTCATCGATCCTGCATGTCGATATCGCCAACTCGACGATAAAGAAGCTGAGCTACTACTTTCCGCGGCGGTACTACGGCGACGTGCTCAATGTCCTGAACCGGATGAACTGCTCGGCCGTGGCCTACGATATCATTTTTGCCCAGAAGGTCCAACCGCTCGACGACAGCGTTCTGCTGGAATCGACACGCCGGTTCGGCCGCGCCTATTTTCCCGTGGCATTCGGTTTGGACGACACGACCGTCAACACAGCGACGGCGTTCCCTGACGTCATCCGTTTTCTCGATTCGACGGCATGGACGCTCGAGGCGAAAGACGCGGGCGATTTTTACAGAGCCGGGGCGACGCTCCTGACATGGAGCGACCTTGCCGCCGCGGCGCGCGGCATCGGGTTTATCAGCGTCGAGCCGGATGACGACGGCGTTTTCCGCCGGGTCCCGCTCCTCATCCGCTACAAAGAAAAGTTCTATCCGAGCATGGCGATGCGGCTCGTGTGCGATTATCTTCATGTTCCCCCCGACAAGATCACCGTTGCCGGAGGAACATCGATCACGCTTCATGCCGCCCAGCTTCCCGGCGGAACGAAGCGCGACATCATAATTCCGATCGACTCACGCGGCAACATGCTGATCAATTGGATCGGCGGCTGGTCGGCGATGAGGCATTTGAGCTTTGCGCAGGTGTTGAACATCGCGGACGACAACGACGAAGTGGAGGCATACGGCGAGCAATACGGAGGTTCCATCGCTCTTGTCGGCGACGTGTCCACCGGCGCATCGGATATCGGCCCGACGCCGTTCGAGCAGAACTTCCCGCTGGTCGGGCTTCATGCCAACGTTCTCAATACGATTCTGACCGAGAATTTTCTGGAAGAACTTCCCGCCGTTCCGATGTTTTTGCTGGAGGTCCTCTTCGCGGCGGCGATCTTCGTGTTTGCGACCCGGTTTCCGTCCGTTCGTTTTTCGGTGGCGGTCACCGGGCTTCTTGCCGCCTACCTTGTCTTCGCGGCGGGGATCTTCATTTACGGCAACGTCATCGTTTCCTTCATTCGTCCCTTCATAAGCGGCCTTTTTTCCGCTTCATCCGTCGTCGTCTACTGGTACATGACGGAGGAAAAAGAGAAGCAGAAACTCCGCTCAAAATTCGAACAGTATTTTCCCCCATCGGTCGTCCGTCAGATGGTGGACGCTCCCGATTCGCTGAGCACGCTGCCGAAGCGAAAAGAGATCACGATCATGTTCAGCGACATCAAGAGCTTCACAACGTACTCGTCAACGATGACCCCCGAAGAGATCAGCACAACGCTCAACGAATACTTCGAGGCAATGACCGACATCGTGTTCAAGTACGGCGGGACGGTCGACAAATTCATCGGGGACGGGCTGATGGTGTTTTACGGAGCTCCCGAGCCGCAGCCGGACCATGCGCTCCGCTGCGTGAAGGCGGCGATCGAGATGCAGCTGAAATGCCGCGAGCTGAAACGCCGATGGGAGCCGGCGGGAAGGCTTCCGCTCCGTATCCGCATCGGCATCAATACCGGCGAAGTGGTCGTTGGCGATCTCGGTTCGGCACGAAGGATGGAATATACTGTGCTCGGATCCGATGTCAACCTCGCGCAGCGGCTGGAATCGAACGCTCCTGTTGAAGGGATCATGATCTCGGAGGCGACGTACCGGCACGTCAAGGGTCAAGTACCGATCCGCCCGCTTGAGCCGATCAAGGTGAAGGGGCTCGATACGCCGGTGGCGGTGTATGAGGTGCCGGTCGGGGAAGCGTAGCCGCTTAAAAATACAATCCGTACCAGATTGCAGACGGGCTCACTCGGACGGCGGGCATGGGGAGGTGGATATAGTTCAGTATCTCCCACAAGTTTTTGAGGAACGGCGAATCTCCGGGAAGTTTGCGGAGGTCAAGGTCGAGTGCGATGATCGATTCATGGTACGCATGCGGCGTGTTCAACCCGCGGACAGTGTAGCCGGCCGCGAGTCCGAGGATCGGCGGCCAATATTCCCGAACCCCTTCCGGCAGCAGATCGTGTACCGTTACCCCCATCCAGAATTTTTGCCCCTCATGGTCCTCTAAAAAACTCGGGAGCTCCTGCTGCTGTGCCACGACGGAATTTCCCGACGCGACGTACGAAGCTTTCGGCGTGAAATTTTTCAGCCAGGGAATGTAATATTGCGCCGCCGGATACCCGGCGCCGAGAATATTCGCCGCCTCGTCCACCCGGTCGAATCCAAGATAGTTGACGTGGCCGTCCTCGATCTTCATGAAAGTGAAGAAGGCGATTGATGTCGCCGCGCCGTACAGGGCCGCATCGCCTTCGTCATAACCGGACCACGACAAACCTTTCGCAGCGATGATGCTTCCGAGTCCGCTTCCGTAAAAGTGAAGCAGCTTATCCTGGTTGCGTGCATAGGTGAAGTCCTCACGAAAGAAAAACGAGGTATAATGATCCTTCCACAACGGTTCGTAACGAGCGAGGTAGACCGCAGTTCCGCTTGCCACGACAGCGCTCGAAAAAAGGGAAAGCCGGGGAACACTTACGCAGGATGAATCGAGGGGGATGATCCTTGTTACCTTAACCTGCCCAATGGCGGGAAAGAACAGGCAAACCAATACAACGGCCGTGTTGAGGCATATCCGACTGATCTGTCTCCCCCCTCGCTCGCCCACAGGAACCTCCAAGGACAATCTAGCAAAAATATCAGATTGGTCAAACCCGCACAGGCGGAAAGCCCGCAGGCGCCGGCTTGGTCATAACTTTATATATCGGCAAAAAAGGGGAGTTCTGGAGATAACGATGTCTGGAAATAGTTTTGTAAAAATCAACAAGAGACCTTTGATAATATTGTTAGATAGTGTATATTTCAACGAATAATGTTGTCGTGTAAGGCTCAGGTAAACCGGGGGACAATTTTTGGGGCCTGCGTGCTACTTTGTTGCATGTATCATCGCATAGAAGCTGACAAATTATCCAATTCCCGGCCTGTTCTTGAGAGACATTTCGAGCACATCCGGCAAAGCTTTCAAGTCGTTGTGCCGGGTGAAGCTTTGGCTGCCGACCTCGTAAACCTCTGCATGGTTTTTGACGATGCGAGCTACAGCTTTTACTGTTATGTCCTTCCGTTAATACAAAAGTTCGGAATTCGAGTAGTTCTCGCTGTCGCGCCGAAATTTATAGTTGAATCAGGCGGGCATATCCCCCCTTCCCGCCGCCTTGGCGTACCGACAGATCAAATGATGAACGATGAGCGATTTGCTGAGGATGCTCCTTTTTGTTCGTGGCAGGAACTCTCGGAAATTTGTTCAAGCGGCTTGGTGACGATAGCGTCCCACTCCTATTCTCATCCCAACCTCCTTCAATCCCCAAACGTCCAGGATGAGATTCTTCGGTCAAAGACCGCGTTGGAGAAAAATCTCAACCGCAGCGTCGATTCCTTTGTTTATCCCTACGGACAATTCAACACTCCGATCAGGGAGCAGGTTCGGGCCCGTTACAGATTCAGCTTTGCCGTCGGCGCCGGGGATAATGTGTCGTGGGATGGAGTCGGCGGGGTCTTGTTCAGGACGCCGGCTGACGATTTGCGGGACCCCGTTTCGATCTTCAGCAAATGGAATCTGAAGAAGTATGAAATTTTACGTTCCAGACTGTTTGTCAAGAAATGGCTGATGGACCGCAGATCATCGATTGCCTGAGATTCGGACCTTATCAACGCAGTGAAAATTCTTCTCGTCCACAATTTTTATGGATCTTCCGCGCCGAGCGGCGAGAACACTGCGTATGCCGCAGAAGCGGATCTTCTACGGAACCGCGGACATGCCGTCGTCGAGTTCAACCGGCACAGCGATGAGATCCTTCGGTACGGCATCGCCGGATCTGTGCGCGGAGCGGCGGGCGTAGTCTGGAATCCATTCAGCCTGGGCGCGTTGAAGAGGTTGTTGCGTGAGACGTCACCGGACGTCGTTCATGTGCACAATACGTTTCCTCTCCTCTCGCCGTCCATTTTTTACGCGTCGCAGCCGTCGAACGTCCCGACAGTCATGACGATGCACAACTATCGCATAGGCTGTTCCGCCGCGACCGCGCTTCGCGACGACCGGCCGTGTACGCTCTGTCTGGACAGGAAAAGTGTTTTGCCGGCGATTCGCTACGGATGCTATCGCGACAGCCGGCTGGCAACGCTACCTGTGTCAGCGATGATCGCTTATCACAATGCGAGAGATACGTGGCGGCGCAACGTCGATGCGTTCATCACGCTGACCGGATTTCAGAAGGAAAAGATGGCTCGCTTCGGAATTCCGGAGGAGTCGCTTCACGTGAAGCCCCATTTTCTCGAACATCCTCCTCGACCGATCCCGTGGAACGAACGGACTGGGAACGCAGTGTTCGTCGGGCGGCTGTACGCGGCTAAAGGGATCCATGTTTTGGTGGATGCCTGGATGCGGATGGGGACGTCGGGGCCGCGCCTTGACATCATCGGGGACGGGCCGATGAGGGAAACGTTAGAGCGCTCGGTCCGCACAAGCGGAGCGGCTCGATCGGTGTCGTTTCTCGGCAATGTCCCGCATGACGATGCGTTGAAGAGGATCGCGCAGGCGAAATTATTGGTCGTACCGTCAATTTGTTTTGAAGGATTTCCGATGGTCATTCAGGAAGCCTTTGCGCTCGGGGTTCCGGTTGCCGCTTCGGACATCGGCTCGCTGCCGTACCTTATCACCGAGAACATCAACGGCCGGCTGTTTCCCCCGGGAAATGCAGAAGCACTACTCTCGTGCGTGACGAAATTGCTCAATGACGATGCGGCATTGCAGCTTCTCGGCGCCGGCGCGAAGCGCGATTTTGACGCACACTATACTGCGGAAGAAAATTATTCGCTCCTCATGGCCGTGTACGCCGCTGCGGCGGAGCATCGGAAGGCTAAGGGAAATTGACCATGCTTCAGTTTCACCGCGAAACGATCTGGAACGTCGATGTTCAAACCGCTCACACCGAGGAGGTTCTCGCGGCGATCGACGACGGAATTTCGGCAGGGGCGAAAGGGAGGACGCTCTATTGCGCGAACCCCCACTCGCTCGTGGCTGCGCAGAAGGACGCGGAATTTCTCAATGCGCTTCGCTCGGCCGACTTTCTCATCCCCGACGGCGCCGGCATTGTGTTTGCATCGAAATTGCTGGGGGGGACGATCACGCGAAGAGTGACGGGCTACGATATTTTTTCGGGATTGGCGGAACGATGGGAAAAAGAGGGGGGGAAGTCATTTTATTTTCTCGGCTCGTCGGAGGATGTCCTCGGAAAAATCGCAGCGCGGATGGCAAGCGAATATCCTCACGTGCGGATCGCCGGGACGTTCGCGCCGCCGTTCAAGGCAAAATTTTCCGCCGATGAAAACGCCCGCATGATCGACGAGGTCAACGGCGCAGCGCCGACGGCGCTGTGGGTCGGCATGACAGCGCCGAAACAGGAAAAGTGGATCGAAGAACATCGCAGACGCCTCGAGGTCCCGTTCATCGGCGCGATCGGCGCAGCGTTCGATTTCTTTGCCGGAACCAGAAAGAGGGCGTCGGCTCCGCTCCAGGATGCCGGCCTGGAATGGCTTCCCCGTCTTCTCCGAGAGCCGCGCAGAATGTGGAAGCGCAACTTTGTCTCGACCCCGGTGTTTCTCTACAATGTTCTTTTGCAAAAAGCAGGAATGCTATGAAGCGCCCGATGATGGGCTTACGGTACCGATAAGGCATGCTTAGGTCAAAGACCATATTCAAGTTGACGTTGATGCTGATAGACGGAGCGACGCTCTTCGGGATTTTCTTTATCCTCAGCCTCCTGCGCACCGACGTGGAGTTTGTGACGGAGTACTGGTACCGCGCGATCCTGCCGGTGATCATCACGTGGCTCGTGCTCGACGCGATCGGCGCGTATAATCCGGACAGCGACATGCGCGGCCTCTCCTTCACCAGCCAGTACATCCTTGCCATGGTGATTATCATGGTGCTGACGATCGTCGTGGTGTACATCTTCAGCTATAAGCCGTCGCTGCAATTCAGCCGCAGCGTTCTGCCGACGACCTATCTGTCCTTCCTTGTCATCTCACTGTCGGTCCGCAGGGGGATCAATTCGCGCCTCGCGGAACTTCGGCGGAAGCGGTTTTATCTTGTGCTCGGCACAGACGAGACGGCTCAGGAATTGTACAGGATGTACGCCGAAACGCCGAAGGATCAGGAGCTCCGCTTTGCCGACCTCAGCGGGAAAAAGGTCGGCCTCGCAATCGCAGGAGACGGTTCGCCGGTGATCGAAGGGGATGTTCTCAATAAACTCCGCACGATGACCGACGACTGCGACGGCATTATCCTGACCGAAGACCGGTCATCGCTGAACAACGCGATCTTCCGTGAACTGGTCTCGCTGCACTTCCGGAATATTCCGCTCATTCCGAGCAGAATGTTTCTTGAGGAAAATTTCAGAAAAGTCCCTCTTTTCGTCCTCAACAAATGGTGGCTGTTCGAAGGCGATCTGCTGCTGGTGCGCAACCTGTGGTACAACCGGATGAAGCAGCTGCTCGACATCGCGATCGCCTTTGTCGGCTTTTTTCTTCTTCTTCCGGTGATGATCCTCATCGGGATTATGATACGGATCGAGAGCCGCGGTCCGATTATTTTCCGGCAGACCCGCATCGGAAGGAACGAGTCGCCGTTCACCATCTACAAATTCCGGTCCATGTATCACGGAGCCGCGACCGGCGATAAATACGTCCGCGAACACGATTCCCGCGTGACAAAGGTGGGAAAGATCCTCCGGCTGACGCGGCTCGACGAATTGCCGCAATTGTGGAACGTGTTGAAGGGGGAAATGAGCATCATCGGCCCCCGCGCGGAATGGTTCGAAGTTGCGCGTGAATATGAACAGAAAATTGAGTATTATCATTTTCGGCACCTTGTAAAGCCGGGGATCACCGGGTGGGCCCAGGTGAATTATTCGTACGGCGAAAACATCGACGATACGATCACCAAACTGCAGTACGACCTGTATTATATCTCGCACTATTCGCTGTTGCTGGACGTCGATATTATGCTGAAAACAATCCATATCATGCTCTTCGGCAAAGGGAGGTAGCGGTACCCCCTGAAGCCGGACTGAAACGCGTATTCGTGCAATCATTTTTCCTATGGCAGCCAAAACAACAAACAATCGTCAGGGAACGTCGCCGCCGGCGCTCGAATTGAGCCTGCGCGATTATATCGAGATCCTCGAACGGTGGAAGTATGTCATCATGGGGATCACGCTCGCCTTTTTCATCGGCGCCGTTCTCTACACCTATCTCGGCGCCTTTATTTATGAAGGGGTGGCGATCGTCCAGGTGAGCAACAAGGCGAAGAGCGACATGGCGCTCGGCTCTATCGATCTCTCGGACCTGGGCGGGACGACCCGCAACCTGATGAAGGAGATCGGCATCCTCAAGTCCCGGGTGATCGAGGAGGACGTGCTGGCTCTGCTGAAGAAAAATCCTGTCGCGACGCTGGGAGGGACCGATACGCTCGAGGTCCTCAAACGGTCGGATGACGAGCCTTCGTTCGGGCCGTTCGCCCACAACGAGGATATTTTCAGCCGCCTCGACGATGCCGTTTCGTTCGACCCTGATAAAGCTTCCGACGTCATCTTCATCAGCGCGCTCAGCACGAACCCGAAGGAAGCCGCGATCATCGCGAACGCGTACGCGGAAGCGTACTACCAGAATAACCTCAACAACAGCCGGAAGCAATTGCGGTCGACGCGCGAGTTTCTCGAGAGGACGCTCCAGGCGAAGAAAGTGGCGCTTGATTCCGTGGAGGACGATCTGCGGCGCTATATCGAGAAGCATGGCTCGATCGATGAAGAAACTCAATCCGTTGTGAAGACGATCTCCGACCTGGAGGCCCAGCGCGACGAGGTCGAGATCGAAATTGAAACCGCGCGGAGCACAGTATCGACGTACGAGCGGCGTCTCGCCGAGGTGAAGGCGACGCTTCCCAAAAATGAAGAGGACGAGATCGACACCGACAGCAAGCGCATCATGGATATGGTGGCCAGCATCGAGATCCAGAAGCTCCTCGAACAGATCAATTCGCTCGAGCAGGAACGGGAGCTCATCAAAGAACAGAACTCGGCAACGCAGGACCAGTCACTGGTTGCCAGCCGCATCGCCGATATCAACGGCCAGATCGCCTCGCTCAACAAAAGAATCTCCGACAAGATCGGCACCGGTTCGAACAAACCGAGGAGGGCCGCCGAAAGCCGGGAACTGGCGAAAGACCTATCGGAGAAGTTGATCGACGCGCAGATGCACCTGCAATCGCTGGAGGTCCGCCGCAAAGCTTTGGTGAACGGCATCAACCAGAGCGAGGCGCGCTTCCAGAATATCCCGAAGATCAACATCGACTATGCCCGCCTTCAGCGGACGAAGATGACGCTGGAAAAGGTCTATGTGGCCGTTGAGGAAAAATATCAATCCGCCCTGATCGCGGAGCAGTCGGAGTTCGGGTACGTCGACATCCTTCAGCGCGCGCTTCCGCCGCAAACGCATCTCTATCCCAACATCCCCAAGAACCTCGGCTTCGGGTTTTTCATCGGGCTGGTGATCGGCATCAGCTCCGCATTTTTCATCAATTATTTTGACGACCGCATCCACAAGCCGGAAGACATCAAGCGGCGCGGGCTGAGCGTGCTGACCGTGATTCCAGCGATGGACGAGAAGACGCTCAACCTGGTGACCCGGGTAGAAACGCTCGACGGGACCGTGGACGGCGAGCGGGGAACGATCCGCAGGGTTGTGGGGGAGGGGGAGAAAGAGACCGCCTCCGACGGTCTGGTCATCGATCCGCATCTGATCACCGCCATAAATCCGTATTCGCGCATCGCAGATTCGTACCGGCGTCTTCGGACCAGCGTTCAGTATTGGAAAAAAGAGACTCCCGTCAAGAGCATCCTGATGTCCAGCGGCGCGCCGCAGGAAGGGAAATCGCTGACGACGGCGAACCTCGCGGTCGTCTTCGCCCAGACGCGGAAAAAAGTGCTCCTCGTCGACGTCGACCTGCGGAGGCCGACGATCCACGAACTGTTCAATCTGAACCTTGAACCGGGATTGACCGAAGTCCTCTTCGGCGAGGTCGATGTCAACGCGGCGATCCGCCATACGTTCATCGAGAACCTCGACATCCTCACCTGCGGAGCCATTCCGCTGAACCCGACCGAGCTGATCGGCTCTTCCACGATGAAGAACCTGAAGGCGGAGCTCGACAAGATGTACGACATTGTGTTGTACGATTCGCCGCCGATCCTTCTCTTCACAGACTCTGAATTGCTCGTTGCGATGGTCGATGCGGTCATCTTTGTCGTGAAGACGAATTCGACGACGTTCGACAGTCTCGAGCATTCCGTGGACATCATCGAAGGCATCAGGCTGAACCTTGCCGGCATCGTCGTCAATCAGTACGAGCTGAACCGCCTGCACCGAGGGTACTACCATCTGCACGGCGATTACTACTATCAGCAGAAATATACTCCCAAAGAAAAAACGTAATTGGCATTCGAGATTGTCTGGAAGTATCTCGCGAACCAATCACACAACCTGGGTGAAAGCAATCCAACGGAGTTCGCGTCATTCTGAACGGAGCGAAGCGGAGTGAAGGATCCATGACAGAGGCGCCGTTCGTGACTCCTTTTTCAGATGTATCAGCCTGAATAACAATCATTTTTGAGACGACTTCTATGACAAGAGTATTGGCGGTATTCATTCTGATGGCGGCGATTCCGGTGTGCGCTCAGGTCCCGACGGAAACGGAGCTTAACAGTTCGAAACTGGCGAGCCAGAGCAGGCCGGGGTATTTTTATTACGCCAAGCCGTATGAAGTGACGATGACCGTTAATTTGTGGGGAGAAGTTCCGCAGCAGGGGGTCTACGTGATTCCGACGAACACCGACATTGTGCAGCTGATTTCCTTTGCCGGCGGACCGAAGGAGCGTTCAAACCTGGACGAAGTGCTTTTGTACCGATCGACGGGAAGAAAAGATACAAAGACCCGCCAGCTGGTGACGATCAACCTGCGCGATATTCTCGAGGGAAAGTCCCCGACGGTTCCTCTCAGCCCCGGCGATATGATCGTCGTAAAGAGGATCCCCGATTCGCTGACGTGGCAGGACGTGCTGATCATTCTCAACACGACCGCGACCCTTGGGGTGCTGGGCGTCAGCATCTATTCCGTCACGCACAAATGAGCGGCGTTTGCGGGCCGGTGCCTGTTCGGCCTGAAGGACGGCTTTTTTGTTCGTCGTGCCGCAGCGAGGATACCATTGCTCATCCATCCTCTGCACCCTGAAAAAACAACAGCATACTGAGCGGCGGAAGAACCGAAATGAACAGCGAGGAATTTCCGAATGCCTTTTGAGATCGTCATCGAGCCGACACAGGGATTGTCCGCGCTCCGGTTTCGGGAGATATGGGAATTCCGGGAACTCTTCTATTTTCTTGTCTGGCGCGACATCAAGATCCGCTATAAGCAGACGTTTCTCGGGGCCGCATGGGCGCTGGTGCGCCCGCTGATGGGGATGGTGGTATTCACGGTCCTCTTCAACAAACTTGTCGGTTTTTCCGTGCAGGGCGTTCCCTACCTTCTCTTCACCTTCTGCGGCGTTGTTGCGTGGAATTTTTTTTCCGAAGGGGTTTCGGGAGCAAGCCAGAGCCTTCTCGCCAACTCGAACCTCATCTCCAAGGTGTACTTTCCGCGGGTCATCATTCCCGCCGCGGCGATCCTGTCGGGACTCGTCGATTTCTCGATCGCGTTCGTTCTCGCTCTTGTGCTGATGGTCTACTTTCAGTTTGTTCCGACGGCGGCGATCTTCTTCCTGCCGTTCTTCGTTCTCCTGACGATCGTCACTTCACTCGGCATCGGTTTCTGGTTCTCCTCGATCTCTGTTCAGTACCGGGACATCGGCCACGCTCTTCCCTATATTATCCAGGTGATGTTCTGGATCACGCCGGTCGGGTACGCTGCGGACAAAATTCCGTCGTCGTACCAGACGTTGTACTGGTTGAACCCCATTGTCTGTGTCATCGAAGGATTTCGCTGGTCCATGCTCCACACCGGAACGATGCCGGTGCATTTGGTTCTCCTGTCGGCGTGCGTCGCCCTTGCGCTGCTCGTCACCGGCTTGATGAACTTTTTGCGGATGGAAAGAAAGTTCGCCGATATCATCTAAGAATTCCCGTATGCCCGCTATTATCACGGTCGAACATCTCTCAAAACGCTACCGCATCGGAGCGCTCCGGCGGCATAACTCGTTTCGGGATCTGTTCGACGAAAAGCTCCGCATGCTCTTCAGCCGCGCCGAACGGGAGGCTGCCGCAAAAGAGAATGCCATATGGGCGCTGAAGGATGTTTCGTTCGAGCTGAACGAGGGAGAGGTGCTCGGCATCATCGGAAGGAACGGTGCGGGAAAAAGTACGATGCTGAAGCTCCTCGCGCGGATCACCGAGCCGACCGAGGGAAAGATCAGGATGCGGGGAAGAGTTGCCTCCCTTCTCGAAGTCGGTACCGGCTTCAGCCCGGAGCTGACGGGACGGGAAAATATTTATCTCAACGGCGCGATCCTCGGCATGCGCAAATCGGAGATCGACAGGAAGTTCGACGAGATCGTCGATTTCTCGGAGATCGGAAGGTTCATCGATACGCCGGTCAAGCGTTATTCCTCCGGCATGTTCATGCGTCTGGCGTTTGCCGTGGCGGCTCATCTTGAGCCGGAGATCCTGATCGTCGACGAGGTGCTTGCGGTCGGCGACGCACAGTTCCAGGAAAAATGCCTGCGAAAGATGGAAGACATCGGGAAAAGCAGCGGAAGGACGGTCCTTTTCGTCAGCCACAATATCGGCGCGATCACGAACCTCTGCACGCGCGTTGTCCATCTGCACCAGGGAAGGATCGTTCATTTTGGCGAAACGAATGCCGTGGTCGCCGAGTACCTGCATTCGGACGTGAACGTCGGCGCCGAAAAAACGCTGGCCGATCCGGCGTCCATCCTGTCGCGGCACAGAGAATTCGGCTTCACCAAGGTCGGTCTGAAAGACCATCTGAATAATTTTTCTTCGGAGCTGGACGTCCGTTTTCCGATGACCGTCGCGATCGAATACTTCGCCGCGGCTCCCCTCCACAACGTCGAGATTTCCGTGCGGATTTTTGCCTACGACGGCCGCCCGGTTTTCACGAGCCATCAGTCGGATTCGCAGCCGGAGGTGCTGGTGCAGCGGCTGCAGGGAACGTACGGGGCGGCCGTGACGATCCCCGGAACGATGCTCGTCCCCGGCGATTATTACATTTCTATCGAAGCGCACATCCCGACGGTAACCGTTCTCGAAAAGTACGACCATATTATAAAATTCCATGTCAATGAAACGGGGTCGAAGCTTTCCCGTTATCAGCCTCATCAATACATGCAGGGCGTGATCATCGCCGACTTTCCATGGAATGAAAGCCGCGTGCAATGACTCACGGGGCCTGGCGCTGTTGTGGGTTTCCGCGGACGAGCATTGAGGAGATTCGATCATGAATCAGACGCTGAAGAAGATCATACGATGGGCGCTCAAGCCGGTGCAGCCGTACGGCAGGCGGCTTTTCGGAGCGCCGGCAGTGTTATTGGAGGAGATGCCGGACAGCCCGGAGTTGTTCAGACACTATCGGATGCTTCTTGAGACCGGCCACGTCCGCGTTCCGGGGGGATGGAAGATCGGCGCGGATTTTTATCCCGACTATATCACGGTCGGCGGGAATTCTCTTGCGATCCAGCGGGTAGCGCTGAAGTATTGCAAGGGGAAGGGGATCGACGTCGGGGCGAATTACTGGCCCTTGCCGGGGAGCACGCCGATCGATATCGAGCGCGGGCCGGGCATTGCCAACGTCATCGAGGACATCGCGCCGAACTCGCAGGATTACGTGTTCAGCTCGCATTGCCTTGAGCATATCGACGAGTGGCAGAAGGCGCTTGACGTGTGGGTCTCGAAGATCCGTCCCGGCGGAATAATTTTTCTCTACCTTCCGCACCCATCGTGCAAATTATGGCACAAGTCGAACCCGTTCATGGCTGAGGTTCACAAGTGGGTGCCCGACCCGGACACCGTCGCCCGGGCGCTTGAAGCACGCGGGTTATCGACCGTTGCCCGAGACGACGGGCCGGACCATTTTTACAGCTTTTTTGTGTGTGCACAACGAGCCGTGTAACAAGCGTGTCATTGACTGATGGCGTTGACGTTAAGAAATTTCCCTTCCAAACTTCGTCATGCAGCCTCCATTGAATTGCAGGCGGCTCGAAATATCCTCACCCATGGTTTTCCCGATGTCATGCTGCAATTTCTTGGGGGCATCGGCGATGAATTGCTGCTGACCGCCGTCGCACACGAGTTAAAAAAGAGGACCCCTTCGCTCAAGATCTGGCAGGTGTCGCATTCGGAGCCGCTGCTGTTCAACAACCCGGACTACCAGCGCACGTTCAATTTTGACGATTGGCAGCTTCGCTATGCGTTCTTGCTGAAACGGCAGCGGGTTCAGCTTTCGTATTCCGTGGAGGTTATCCCCGCCGAGCTTGAAATCCCCCCCGACGAACATATCATCGCCCGCTTGTGCCGCAAAGCAGGAGTTCGGGGGGATGTGGCGCTTCGTCCGTACATCGTTTTGACGGATGAGGAAAAAAAACGGGGAAAGATCGCCGACCGGTTCATCGTCGTCCAAAATGTCGGACAGTCGACGCATGAGACCTTCATGAACAATAAGAAATGGTACCCGGAACGGATGCAGGAGGTCGTCAACATTTTGAGAGAAAAATACCCCGGGCAGTCTATCGTCCTTCTCGGCGGCAGCTCCGATATCGGCCTGGACAACGTGGTCGATTTGAGGGGCAAAACCACGGTGAGGGAGTCCGCGGCTGTACTTGCCAACGCCGAATGCTTCATCGGCACGTCGGGCTTTCTCAAGCATCTCGCCCGCGCCGTCGATGTGCGCTCGGTGATCATTTACGGCGGGCGTGAACATTCACATCAGACCGGATATATCTGCAACGAAAATCTGGACAGCTTCGTGGAATGCTCTCCCTGCTGGCGGTGGAACACGTGCGACTACGACAAAAAGTGCATGCAGATGATCTCGGTGCAGAATGTCGTCGGCGCTTTCGAACGTCTCCTCGAGAAAAGAAATCGTCCGCTTGAAGTTGAAACGCTGACCATCCAATGAAGAAAAGGATACTATTTACGGCCTCCCGTTTTTTCCCGTACGCGTACGGCGGCGGCGAGGTCTATATCGCTTCAGTGGCGTCGGAACTGCGAAAAAGAGGATGGGATGTTCGCATCGCAACATTAGGCGTCCGGCAGCAGAAGCAGCGGCCGTTCGCTGTCGAACATTCCGTGCACAACGGCATCCCCGTTGATGCGTTGTGCCTGCACGAAGAGGCGTTGACCGAGCTGGAAAAATATTCTGAGACGAGCGAGCATCATCGCGCGTTCGTCCGCGCCGTCATGAGTGATTTCCAACCGGCGCTTGTGCATGTGAACGGACTGACCCTGCCGGCGTTGGAGGTCGCAAAGGAACTCGGGATCCCTTCCGTGGTCACGGTACACCATTCCGGCGTTGTATGTCCGGCGGGGGACTTGATCCGCCCGGACGGATCGCAGTGCCAATACGCCGAGGCTCCGGGAGTATGCATTCCGTGCACGAGCCTGCGGCGGCAGCCCGAGTGGTATACCGGCGGGATCATCGGAAAGATTCCATCATGGCTGTACGAATCATTCGGGAAGCGGACGGAACATTCACGCGATGTTCCTTTTGCGTTGAGAGTGATCCGGTATCCGTGGCTGGTCGACAGGCAAATTCTTCATCAGAAGAAAATATGGGAACTGACCCGGCACGTTGTGGTCCCTTCCCAAGCGATGAAACAACTTCTCCTGCGCAACAGCGTCGACGAAAACATCATACACGTTCTTCCGCACGGCGTCAACATTCCAAAACGGAAGGCACGCAGCGACAAGACGAAGCTGCCGGTGAAATTCGGTTTTATCGGACAAATTGCATATGCCAAGGGGGTGCACCTTATTTTTCAGGCGCTGGCCGGCCTTGACGATGCCGCGAAATATGAATTTCATGTTTTTGGCGAAGCGAGGAGTCCGGAGGAGAAGAGATACTTTCACGCCGTGATGGAAAAATATCCCCGGGTTTCGGTAAAGAATCACGGGTACATTCCTCACGAACGGATCCATGAAGCGTATGAGCAGATCGATGCGGTGATCGTTCCGTCGCTGGCGCACGAGGCATTCTGTCTTGTCGTTCATGAAGCGTTCGGTGCGCTGAAGCCGGCCATCGTCGCCCGCGCCGGGGCCATGCCCGAGCTGGTGAGGGACGGGAAAAACGGGTTCATCTTTGAGAGAAACGACACTGCCTCTCTCTTAAGGATCGTCAAAGCGGTCATTGAATCCCCCAAGATCATCGAAACAATGAAAAAACAGATCCCCGCCGTACAGTCGTTTTCGGCGTACGCACGGGAAATTCAGAAAATCTACCAAACAGCTCTCCACTAAGCGCAGCCGGACAACGATGTCTTCAAGTGCATTAAAGAAGGAAATGTTCCGCAAGGTGTTTGCAGCATCGTCGCTTGATGAGGTGCGCAAAATTGAGAAAAGCGTCACGACGTTTACTCTGAAGAGCTTTTTTCTCCGGACATATATCATCGTCTCTACGCTCCTTTTCAACGCGTTTCTGCGTTTGTTCAGATTCTTTTGGTTTTCGCCGGGTATCCCGCATCCTGGCGACGTTCATGCGATCGTCGTTTACGTACAGGGAATGCTCGGAGACACGGCGGTTCATCTTCCGGCTGTTGCCTTCCTGAAGAATAGATTTCCCGGCGCGAGGCTGACGGTTGTCAGCAACAGCGAAGGATTCCCGATAGCGATGCTTTTGGGATCGTTGCCCTACATCGACGAGCGCATCGACATCGGCGATCACCCCGTGGTGCGGAAGGGGGCGTCGCTGAATTTTTCCGATGAACGGCTTCGCGGGATCCGCTGCGACCTCTTTGTAAACTTTTCCCCGTACGGCAACAGAGGGGTTCCCGGCTTTTTGCTCCGCGAGATGATCTTCGCCCGCAAGCTTCGCGCGAAATGGGTTTACGGGTTTTCGCTCAGCTCGATCGGAAGAAGAGGGGCGCTGAATCCGGTCCAGCACTATTTCGTCAAAAATGAGCCGCGCAGGTCCTTTGAAATACTGTCGGCTTTCGGAATATCGCATGGTGCGGTCGACGGCGCATTGCCTGTCGATGTTGATTCCAAAGCATCGATTGAAAAGAAATTGGCTGCAGAATTCCGCTCGCCCAAAAAAATCGCCCTTGTCAACCCCGGCGCGAAGTATGCGGTGAACCGGTGGAGCGCATCCCGGTTTGGCGAGATTTCCCGATGGCTCGCCGAGGAGCTCGGTTACACGGTGATCCTCAATGTCTCGAAAAATGAGATGCCGCTTGGCAGGGAGGTTGTGTCTGCTTCACATGGACGGGCGAAGATGTTCTCAGACGTTCCGTCCATCCCGGAATTGATCGAGTTACTGAGGAAGTCCTCGCTGTGCGTGACCACCTTCACCGGGACGATGCATCTTGCCGCGCTGCTTCATGTGCCGACCGTGGCTGTGTTCCCGACCAGGTTCAGTGTGACGCATTGGTTTCCGTTGAACGACGCCGCTGAGGTCCTGTTCAATTTTAATGAGCGCTCGTATTCTTTCGACGATATGAACGATGCCGACGGAAACCTCGACGCGATCACCGTTCGGGATGTTCAGCGATCGGTCATGAATGTTCTTGACAAAACTCGCAGGATTTAGATATTTCTTTTCTTTATGATCGAGTGAACAATGCTCTGGTTTACCGCCGCAAAATTCTATGTCAAAATATACGGCTTCATCCGCGACCGTTTCGGCGTGACGCTGCGCGGAATGGGCTTTGTCCTGCGCCGGATCCGCACTGATCGTGTTCTGGACGTGGCGGGAAGGAAGCTCTTTTTCAACCATACCGTTGCGACCTGCTACAACCGGCTCGTGAACGGAGAATTTAACGAGCCTGAAACTCATCTGTTCCTGCAGCGCATATTTCAGTCGACTCCCGATCAATTGATGTTCGTCGATGTCGGAGCCAACATCGGGGAGATGATCGTCGACGTGGCGCGCTACCCGAACGCCGTCCGGTTGATCGGTGTTGAGCCGAATGCCGAATGCGCCAGAGCATGCCGAGAGAGCGCCGCCCTGAACGGCGACCGCCACGTCGAGGTCGTTCAAAAAGTATTGAATGCCGACGGCGCTCCGGTCCGGATGTTCGCCGATGCGACCCCCCTCGCTTCTTCCATCGTGGACAAAGGAGATCGGAAGGAGCACATTGTCGACGCGACGACGCTCGACAGGGAGCTGATGAAATACAAAGAGCCCGCGGTGATCCTGATCGATGTTGAAGGGGCGGAGACGCTCGTGCTCGAAGGGGGAAAGGAGTATATTGAACGATCTCATCCTTTGATTATTTTTGAGTACAATCAGGTGAGCAAAAAATTTTTTTCGCTCGACGATGTCCGTGCAAAGCTGGGAACCGCCTACTCGGTCTTCCGCCTTAGGGGGGACGGGAAACTGGACGGATCGTTCGACGAAACCTGGAATTGCGTTGCGGTGCCGTCCGGCTCCGTTTTTTCAGAACCCTGTCGATCACTCATTGTGGAATAAGCATTGGCCGTTTCACCTTCAAAACAACAGCATGTCCTTGTGGCGACGCCGGTTCTCCTCTCCGGCGGGACCGAACTGCAGATGCTTTCGATGGTCCGGATCCTTGTCAGGGAAGGATACCGTGTTTCGGTCTGCTGTTACTATGAATCCGATCCTGCGATCCTGGCAGAATTCCAATCCGCCGGGGCAGAGGTTGATCTGCTGGGCTTGAACCGCACGACCGGGAAATCGACGGCCCGAGAAATTGTTGTCCTTTACCGCGCCCTTAGAAAGGTATTCAAAGCTCATCCCGATTCGATCGTCCATGTTCAGTATGTTGCGCCGGGATTGATTCCGGTCCTGGCGGCAAAAGTCTCGGGCATAAAAACAATTTTCGCAACGATCCATTACCCGCGGCATAGACTGGGAAGGAAGGAGGCTCTTCTTGTGCGATTGGCGGCCCGCATGTGTACGCTTTTTATCTGTAACTCATCGGCCACCGAGCGTTCCTGGTTCGGTTCGGCCGGCATATTTTCTGAGAGCGTGAAAACGGAACGCCGGCACTGCACAATTTTTAACGGAGTCGACGAAAAAGCGATCGGACGTTTAAGCTCGTCCGTCAATAAGACCGCCGCGAAGAAAAAGCTGGGCGTCGGGCGTGAAAAAATAGTCGGCGTGGTCGGACGGCTTCGCAGTGAAAAGGGGCATGAATTCCTTTTTCGGACGATGGCGCAGGTCCTTACCGCGTATCCATCGGTCCGGCTGCTGGTCGCCGGGGACGGGCCTGAGAGGGATCTCTTAACGGCGCTTGCCAAGGAACTCGGAATCGAAAAGAATATTGTTTGGACAGGAACAAAAACACAGAAAGAAATATTTTCTCTGTATGGCATCTTCGATCTTGTTGTCGTCCCCTCTCAGTTTGAAGGATTCAGTCTGACGGCGGCCGAGGCTATGGCTGCGGAGATCCCGGTCGTGGCGAGCGATGTTGGCGGTCTTCGGGATGTCGTCGATGATCAAGAAACGGGGCTGCTGGTTCCGTACAACGACACGGAGCGTCTTCAACGCGCGATCCTTCAATTGCTGCGCGATGAAGAATTGTCGGACAACATGGGAGCGGCCGGACGGAAAAAAGTCAAACGGCAATTTTCTATGGAACAATACCAAAGATCGCTTCTGGCGGCGTACCGCGTCTCTTCACAGAACGGACAATGAACACCAGGGCAGCCATATCGGTCGTCGTTCCTCTTTACAATAATGCAAAGGATGTCGAACGCGCGATCCGTTCTCTTCAAAGCCAGTCGATGTCTGAATTTGAAGTTGTTGTCGTCAACGACGGTTCTACCGACGGCGGAGATGCGGTCGTCCGGGGGATGAACGATGCGCGCATTCGGGTGATCAATCAGGAGAATAAAGGGGTTTCTGCGGCGCGCAACAGGGGAGTCGCTGAAAGCAATGGAGAGCTGATCGCATTTCTCGACGCGGACGACGAATGGAAACCCGATTTTCTTGAGACCGTGGTCAGATTGCAGGGACAATTCCAGCAGTGCTCGGTCTTTGCGACCCACTATCTCTATAAAGATACCGGCGGTGCGGAGCGGTCCCCCATTCTGCGGAAGATGCCGTCGGGTCCATGGGAAGGCGTCCTGCAAAATTATTTTGAAGCAGCAGCACACTCAGACCCTCCGATCTGGTCGTCGGCGATCGCGGTGAAAAAAAGTGCAATCCTTTCTGTCGGGGGATTTCCGGAAGCTATCGGCATCGGGGAAGATCTGTTGACATGGGCGCGCCTGGCGGCGAAGTGTTCCATCGCTTATTCGAAAAAACAATGTGCCGTTTTTCGGCTTCGCGCTCCGCTCACCGGTCATCCGACACGAACGCCGGAAATTCCAGACAAGGTCGGCCAGAAATTGGCCGAATTGCTGCCGGCAATTGAGCCGGAGAAACGCAGAAGTTTTCTTCGGTATCTTTCCATGTGGCACAGAATGAGGGCGTCGATGTTTTTGCAGCTGCAGGACCGGGCCAACACGTTTGTCGAGCTGCGAGCCATGGCGCACTATTCGGCTGCGGATCCCCGGCTCCCTTTTTATTTCGCGGCGGCCGCTGCGCCAAAGATAATGAGGAATTTTGTCCTGCAAATCTTTACATTTATTCGGAGCCTGCTTCGAACGATGAGGGTACGTTAAATGATGGAAGATGAGTTTGCCGACGAGCATGCGGTAGAGGAGGAGGGCGAAGAAGAGCAGCCTGTTACCTGGAAAGAGGCGATCCGCCATTCCAAGCTGCCGATCCTGGTCTGGCTTGTCTTTATTACGACCTTTTTTGCCTGCACCTTTGGCGGAGCGGGATTCCTCGGCTATTCCGTCGCCGGCTACGCATGGATCATTTGTTTCGCCTTTGCGGTGATGGTCATTCCGGCAAACTTCGACAGAATAAGTTTTCCGCTGTCGATCTGGCTGCCGTGGATGCTCTTTGTGGCTATCAGCGGATACATGTCCGATTACACTAACCTGCAGCGCTCCGCGCTCCTTCTCTGCCCGATCGTGGTCGGCGTGGCATCGTCCACAGCCCGCGTCGATGAGAAACAGATCATCAATTTCTCCCTGCTCGTCAAAGTTTTTTCACTCGCCGTTCTCGTGCTTGCGTTTTTCCTGACAGGACTTCTCATCACCGGTCAGCTCCCCAGCGCAACGGCGTTAGCTCCTCAGGCGATCACGGCGACCGTTTTGGCGGCGTTCTTCGCTTCAGGATATTCATTTGGAAGAGTCAAGGATCTGTTTTGGTGGTCGGCGATCGCGCTGATGCCGGTGGTCGCGCTGACGAGGATGGCGATCTTCGCCACCGGCTTGTCGCTCCCGGCGACGTTTTCGCCGATGAAGCTTCAGACGAGAGCAATTTTGATCGTCGTCGTGGCGCTGCTTGGACTTGCCCTCTTTTACTCTCCGCGCGTTCAGGAAAAGATGTTCATGAAAGGCGAGGGGACGCTGTCGGATATCACCGATCCGAACAATCTTGCGACAAGCGGCCGCCGTTATATGGCCGGAGTTCTCCTGACTGAAATTTCGCAAAAGCCGATCTGGGGGCACGGCGCAAACGCTTCCGAGGACCTGATCCTCAAGTTGACCGAAGGGAGGCTTACCCATCCCCACGACGATTGGCTGAGGTTTCTCTATGATTATGGAGCCGTCGGCACCGCGTTGTTCTTGTTCACTCTGATCATTCAAGTCCGTCATTTGCTGAAAAAAGCCCGGCATAGCGAGGGGGAGATCCGGGTGTTGTTTTTTGCCGCCGCATCGACGTTTCTCCCCTTTGTTCTGATGATGTTTACCGACAATATTGTTTTGTACGCGGCGTTCTACGGAAATCTTCAATTTACGATATTGGGGCTGGCGTATTCCGCGGAAAAGCGATCGCGCCTCGAAAGAGTTTCATACGAAGGCGAGGAGTTCTACCGCCGCTTCAGGAGAACTTCCCGCTCATTGGCGTACCGCGAAGATGGAGAGACCAAGGAGGATGCCCCCGCCGCTCAGGATCCCAGCGGCAATGAGCCCCAAGGCGGTGAACATTGACGGGAGCGGGGTTTCCGGCGAAACACATCGTCATCATGTGGACGAATTTCTTGCCGTACCATGTCGCGAGAATTCGCCATTTGCGAAAACGGCTCGACGCCATCGGCTGGAGTCTGACGGCAATTGAAGTGGCTTCGAAAGACGCGCTCTATCCTTTTCCGGAAGAGGCGGCGAAACGGGAGAATGATTACCTGTGCCTCTTTTCCGGGGAATCGTACCGTGAGCTGTCGCCGTACATCATTCACCGCAGGGCAGTTCGCGCCCTCGAGAATCTCAAACCGGATGTTGTCATCGCCCCGTCCACCCCGTTTCCCTCGGGCATGGCTTCAACAAAGTACTGCCTTGACCATGATAAGATCTCGGTCATGATGGATGATGCATGGGAATACTCGGACAAGCGCGGAGCGATCGTGTCGGTCATAAAGAGGATCATTCATGAAAATGTCGACGCGGCATTTATTCCCGCCCCAAGCCATGCCTCGTACTACCGGGCGATGGGATTTCCGCAGGAGAGAATTTTTTACGGAGTCGATGTTGTCGACAATGATTTTTTTGCGGCGGGAGCTGAGGCTGCACGGAGGGAGGCGGACGCGCTGCGCCGGACGCTTACCCTTCCTTCGAAATATTTCATCTTCGTGGGAAGGTTCATTGCCCGAAAGGGGATCGCGACGCTCCTCGAAGCATACCGGAATTATGCGGTGCGTGCCGGGCAGGATGCATGGGGGCTCGTTCTTGTCGGCGAAGGGGATGAACGGAGCCGCCACGAAAACGCGATGAGAGAATACTCCGGCGTGAGGTTTGTCGGCAGCCAGTTTGGCGCGCAGCTCTGCCGGTTTTACGGTCTCGCGAGCGCCTTCATCCTTCCCAGCGTCGTTGAAACATGGGGACTGGTGGCCAATGAAGCGCTTGCATCCGGCTTGCCGCTGATCATCAGCAACGGCTGCGGTGCGGGGAAAGCCTTGGTCGATGAGGGGGTCAACGGGTGGACGTTTCCTGCCGGAGACAGCGATGCGCTTTCGAGCCGGATGTCGGAGCTGGCCGCCATGCCGGCGGACCGGCTGGAGTCGATGGGGCGAAAATCTCAAGAACGCATCGCGCACTGGTCGCTCGATACTTTTGCCGACGGCGTCATCGCGTCGGCATCGGTTGCGCGCCGAGCGCCGGCCGGATTTTTGTCAGATTTTCTGACGAGATTTTGGAATGGAAGAATAAGCTTTTATCCGTAGGAATTCATTCACGCGGGAAGGCAGGGAGGTTGAATATGGAAAAGAGGAGATCATCGTCGCGGCGAAGGAGAATGATGTTGTACCCGGCGGTATTATTTCTTTTGTTTGCCGCGGCATTCGCGTGGCTCTTTTACCTTCTGGAAGGTGAGGAAGCCGGCTTCGAACATGAAAAAGTACAGCACCGTTTGGATATTCTCTGCGCGGCGTTTCAGACCGCGCTTCAGGAGAACGAGAAGTTCTTCGTTTCTGCGACGCAGAGGAGTTCTGGATCGGCAGGCCTTCGCCGGCAATGCGAGATCTATTCTTCCGCCCACCCCGAGATCGTTTCCATCCAAAGCGGCAACAATGAAACCGGTATTCGATGGAGCATCCCGCAGGATTCGTCGGCGGAATTGCTCGCGCAGGCGGTTCGCGGAACGCCGCTCTTTTCGTTTGCCGATTCTTCGACGCCTATTCTTTACACAAAGCCGTTTCGATGCAACACTCATTATTTCATCGAAGCCCGGTACCCCGTGCCGCAGCGAGACGCCGCAGCCGAAACGTGCTATGTCTTTTATTCGGCGGAGAAACTTCTCGGCGACGTGCTTCGGCGTCATCCGATGGAGAATGCTGAGATCGCGGTTTTTTCGGGATGGGGAGAACAGATCGCTTCGACCGGCTATTCGAACGCGGAATCGCAGATCCGTCTGCAGCAGGGGGTCGCAGGGTACGGCAGGCTGTTGACCGTCGATATTGCTGAGCCGGCATACACCTTCTGGACCGCCGGTACCCTTGCCGCCGCTGGAGGGTGCGCCGTGCTGACCGTCGCTGTTTTTGTGATAACGTACTTCCTTCTCCGCGACCTTGATTCGCTGCACAGAGTTCAGCACTCCCTTCGCAGCAGCGAGGAGCGGTTCCGCGCGATCTTCGAGAACTCCGTTGACGCCATGCGCCTGGTCGACCGGTACGGCAGGACCGTGATGGTGAATACCGCGTACAGCGACCTGGTGAGGACTTCGAAGGACGATCTTCTTCGTGAATATGCCGCCGGCGACGATAACCTCGAGGAACGCTATGCCGCTAATTCTGCCTATCGCGATCAATTCGACGCGGGCACGCTCAAACTGCCGGCCTTCCAGACGGTGAAGCGGAAAGGAGGAGAAGAAATCCCTGCCGAGGTCAGGCATTCGTTCATCAACATCGGACGGGGGAAAAAATTGCTGTTGAGTATTTTCCGGGATGTCAGCGAGAAAAAGAGATACGAACTGGAAGCGCAGCAGGTGCAAAAAATGGACGCACTCGGCGAATTCGCCGTCGGCATCGGGAACAATTTGAAGAATATTTTCGGCATCGTGATGAACTCGGCCGAGATGATGTACAAGGAGACGTTCGGCAACGCTCAGATGGAACAGTACATCGGGATGATCCTCCGGGAGTCGCGGCGGGCGTCGGAACTTGCCGACGACCTTCTCGTCTTTGCCCGCTCGAAAAGCGCCGAGCAGAGGCCGGTTCCGGTTGAAAGACTCATACACCAGGCGGAAAAAATTCTTCAACATTCGCTCGCCCCCGCTGTGACAGTCGGAGTTTCAACGGACGACAGCGGCGCGGTCGTCAGCGGCGACATTCATCAGCTGCATCAGGCTATCGTCAACCTCGCGATGACCGCCGAACGACGGATGACGGGGGGCGGCGCCATTCTCCTCCGGACCTCCATCGCCGACCCGGCTGACGTGAAAAAGCGCATCCATTTTTCGGAAGGAAAAGAATACGTTATCATCGCCGTCGCCGACAACGGAAAAGAGCTAGACGAGTACAGCCAGCGGAGAATTTTCGAGCCGTATTTCAACGCGCGCGCGACGGACCAGGCGGCAGGGCTCAGGCTCTCGGTGGCGTACGGCATTGTTCAGCAGCATGGGGGGTTTATCGACGTCCGGAGCGAAGCGGGGAAGGGGACGACGATTTCGATGTACCTCCCTGTCGCAGAGCATCGCCAGGCCGGCGGCGGACACGAAGTGCCCGGAGTCATCCAGGGGGGAAGCGAATGCCTCCTTATTGTCGACGACGAGGAATCGTTCCGCCAGCTGTATGAACACGGGCTCGTCTCATTCGGGTACAGGGTGCTGACGGCGCAGGATGGGGAAGAGGCGCTCTCGGTCTACGACAAACATCGGGCTGAAATCGACCTGGTCATCAGCGACCTTTCGATGCCGAGAATGAACGGCGAGGATCTGTTCAGAAAGCTGTTTGCGCAGAACCCGTCCATCAAAGGAATTCTGGCAACCGGCGCAATTGACCTTAAAGCAAAAAAAGAGTTTCTTGCATTGGGGGTTCGCGATATCATCATGAAGCCGTTTCTGCTCGACGAGCTGATGGCTTCAGTCAGAAAGGTGCTGGACAATCGGTAAATGAATATTCTTTTCGTTTGTACTGCCAATATCTGCCGCAGCGCAATGAGCGCGGCCATCCTGAAAAAAATGGTCGCGGAGAAGGGCCTTCAGCATTCCATCCTTGTCGATTCCGCCGGAACCGAGGCGCTCATCGAATCCCCTTCAGAGGAGACGACCATCGATGTCTGCCGGCGTCATGGCATCGATATTGCGATGCACAGGGCGCAGCAGATCACCCACGTCATGGTCCGCGACGCGTCGGTCATCCTGTGCATGGCGGAGCCGCACAGAAGAATCATCAGAGGAATTTTCCCGCAGTGGGAGAGAAAAATACTCCTCCTGAAGGAATTCGGTCTTGAGGAGGCTCCCGGACAGCCATCTGTCGAGGATCCGACCGGAAAGGCGAAGAAAAAGTACGAAAAGTGCTTTCTCGAGCTTGAAGCCGAAATCACGAGGATTTTTCCCCTTCTGCAGGAGCTCTCGGAGAGCGAGAAACTCCATCGGCAGCCGAAGCAGAGCCCCTAAGTACCCGGAATTTTTTTGCGGCAGAACGCCCCCCCCGCTTGCACAATGTGAAAACGATTTTGTATATTTGCGGTACATCAGCGAGGGCAGTATGCCGCGTCGCAACGATCATGTTTGGGGAATTATCCTCGCCGCCGGCGATGGAAGAAGACTGAAACAATACATCCGCTCGCGTTTTAATTCCGACTGTCCGAAACAATTTTGCGCATTCACCGGCACGCGCTCGATGCTCGCGCATACGATCGCCAGAGCGCAGCTCTGGATCCCCCCCGAGCGGATCATGGTGACGCTCAACAGTAAGCAGACCCCGTTCGCGGGGAATGATGTGGCCGGACTTGAAGAGCAGAACATCATCCTCCAGCCGTCGAATAAAGAGACGACAGCCAGCATTCTTCTTCCGCTGCTCCACGTTCTCCGCCGGGACCCCGACGCGCGTGTTGTCATCTTTCCGTCCGACCATTTTATCATCGAAGAAGAAAGATTCATGGACAATGTTGCTGCGGCCGCGGAGTTTGTGGAAAACCATTCGAAGTATCTCCTCCTCCTCGGGGTCGAGCTGCGGGAACACCTGACCGACTACGGATGGATTGAATCAAGCATGAAGATTTCGGATATTGACGGGTACGAGGTCTTCCGCGTGAAGCGTTTTTTGGAAAAGCCGAACAGCGAAAAGCTGAGCTCGGTGCAGCTCGAGCATTGCTTGCTCAACACGATGGTGTTCGTTGGAGCGGGGGCGACGATGATGAGGAAGTTCCGGCTGCTGACGCCTGCCGTCTTCCAGGCGTTCAAGAAGATCGATGCAGATCTGCTCTCTCCGCACGAAGCGGCAACGGTGTCGAAGGTGTATGCGGACCTTCCGTCCGTCGATTTCTCCGGGACGATCCTCGAGCACGACGCGCACGGCCTCGCCGTTCTCCGCGTCAACAACGTCTATTGGAGCGACTGGGGGAATGCCGAAAGGATCCGTGCGGACCTCGCCCATTTAAGCGACGGCAGCGAGCTGTAGGTTCAGATGTTTGATCGTTAACAAATCAATCAAGGCAACGGATATTATAGAAAGGTATGTCCATGGCAATCAACGCAGGCTATCTTCTTCTCGGTCTTCTGGCGGGTGTGCTCAGCGGGTTTATCGGCATTGGAGGAGGAGTGTTGATCGTCCCGGCTCTCGTCTTCATTTTCGGATTCTCGCAGCATCAGGCGCAGGGGACGACGCTGGCGCTGCTCGTTCCGCCGGTCGGCATCCTTGCGGCGTGGACGTACTACAAACAGGGGTTTGTTGACCTCCGCGTTGCGGCGATCATTGTTGCGGGCTTCATCGTCGGTAGCTGGGTGGGCGCCCGGTATGCGACCCAAATCTCCAACGAAGCCCTCGGCAAGGGATTCGGCGTCGTGCTGATCGTGATCGGCGTGAAGATGGTCATGGGAAAATAATCTCACCGCGATAATCTTTTGATCACATCATGACGTGGGGGTTCTCCTTGAATCAAGGTCTCAACATCGCTTTGATTGCGCGCCGTTCGTCCATGGCGCGGTAGCCTTCTGCCACCCGTTCGAGTGGAAGGGTCAGATCGAACACCTTGCCCGGATTGATTTTCCTATTCCACACCAACTCTATCAACTCGGGAAGGTAATGGCGCACGGGCGCGGGACCGCCGAAAAGGCGGACGTGCTTAAAAAACAATTCTTCCCCCTTTAGTTCGACTCCATGCGGCACGCCGACATAGCCGACAGTTCCGCCCGGGCGGGTAGAATGGATGGCCTGCGTCATGGACTCCGCGGTGCCCACGCACTCCAGCACTGCGTCAGCGCCGACCCCGTTCGTCAGCTGCTTGATTCTTGCAACGCCCTCGTCGCCGCGTTCGGTCACGATGTCGGTTGCTCCGAACTCACTGGCCAGCTTCTGGCGGGACTGGTGGCGGCTCATCGCGATGATCCGCCCGGCCCCCATTTGCTTTGCTGCGAGAACGCCGAGCAATCCGACGGCTCCGTCGCCTACGACAGCGACTGTAGTTCCCGGCTTCACGTTTGCTGCCTTGGCCGCGAACCAACCGGTGCCCATCACATCGGAGAGAGCCAGCAAGCTCGGGATCAGTTCGGGCGAAGGAATTTCCGGCGTTGCCACGAGTGTCCCGTCTGCAAGCGGCACGCGCAACAATGGCGCCTGCGCTCCGCCGACGAGTTCTTTGTGCTGGCAGGAGGAGTGATAGCCTGCCTTGCAATGGGGACAGGTGTTGTCTGAAGCAAAAAACGAACCGATGACGAACTGGCCGGGTTTGACCGAGTTGACTGATTTGCCGACCTCCTCGACGATGCCGCAGTACTCGTGCCCCATCGGCGTCGGCTGAGTGACTGGATTGATGCCGCGGTAGGGCCAGAGGTCTGACCCGCACACGCAGGCGGCGGATATTCTGATGATGGCATCGGTCGGATGCGTTATCCTCGGCGTGTCACGTTCTTCGAAACGCACGTCGCGTGGACCGTATAAGACTGCAGCTTTCATGATTCTTTCTCTTTTCTTTTTTTTCGGTTGGATGATGAAGCTTACGAATTCGGTTTGTTCACACCGAGACTTTCGCGGCGATATTTTTCCGGCGACTGGATGATTGATGCGATGAAGGCGGCCAGGCTTTTTTGCGAAATCACCGATCCCTTTTCCGGCTCGCCTTTTCTCGTCGTTTCATAATCGACTTCATCTGCATCGGTAAACCAGGTCGGTCTCAGAATAGTATATTCATGGCCGGACGCTTCTATGACATCGGCAGCTTTTCGGTAAGGCTTCAATACGGGCCTCAAAGGAACATCATAGATCCCTATTGAGCTGATAAAGATGAGTCTCTTGACCCCTTTTTCGCCCATTGCCTTCACGATATTTTTCGCCATAGCTTCCAGGTCGCCCGAAAGATTTGCATAGACGATATCTTGTCCTGTGAGAGCCTCTTGCAATTGATCGTAGTCCAGAACATTGCCTTCAACAATGCGGCATTTAGAAATGTTTTGGTTTCCTAATCTGCTCTTGTTACGCAGAAACAGTGTCAGTTTGATGTCATCCTCTTTTACCAGGATATCAATGACACGCCTGGCGATGTTTCCACTGGCGCCTAGAATGATCACATTTCTTATTCTCAATGATTTGTCCTCTTGGATCATCAACGAATTTAGATATCGAGCTTTCTGCTCGCGAACCATTTTATGATCTCCGGGTCACGATGATCGAAGAAGAGGCTTTTCTTCGTGTCGAGGGATACGATCAGATCCATATCTTCAGAGCTCAGCTCAAAATCGAATACGTTGAAATTCTCTATCATTCTTTCCTTGCGAACCGATTTAGGGATAACGACGACGCTTCTTTGTATCAACCACCGCAGCACGATCTGAGCGACTGATCTCTTATACTTCCCGGCCAAAGAAACCAATAATTCATTCTGAAAAAGATTGTTTCTCCCTTCAGCAAACGGTCCCCAGGATTCGATCTGGACCCCGTTCGCCTTCAAAAATCCGGCAGTTTCCGTTTGTTGATTGAACGGATGCGTTTCAATCTGATTTACAGCCGGGACAACTTTGTTGAAGACTATCAGATCCATGACCCGGTCCGGCTGGAAGTTGCTGACACCGATGGCCCGGACCCTCCCCTCCCGATACAATTCTTCCATTGCCCGCCACGAGCCGTGAACGTCTCCGTAGGGCTGATGAATCAGGTACAGATCCAAATACTCTGACTGCAGGTTCTTCAACGACTTCTCAAAAGCCTTCTTTGTGTTTTCGTACCCGGTCTGCTCGATCCAGAGTTTGGTGGTAATGAAGAGTTCGTCCCTTGCTACGCCGCTTCTTTTGATCCCCTTGCCGACCTCCGTTTCGTTTCCGTACGAAGCGGCGGTGTCGATCAAACGGTAGCCGGTGCGTATCGCTTCATAGACAGCTTCTTCGCATTCACCGGCCTTCGTCACCTGAAATACGCCAAACCCTAAGATGGGCATTTCCAGACCGTTGTTTAGCTGAACTTTTTGCATACTGTTCCTCGTGATTCATTTACTCCGGCTCGACCTCATTCAAACATCGTATCGCATTCAATGCCCTCGGGTATCCTATGTAAGGTAATAATTGTGTAACAACACTCAGCAGGATCTCTTTTCCGTTGCCAATATTCATGTTCCCCTGGATGTGTCCTTTCACCTGAGGCTCGGCTCCCCCCAATGAAACGAGCATGGCAAACGTGAGCAGTTCGCGTGTTTTGAGGTCCAGACCTCTTCTCGTGTAGTAATCGCCAAAACAATTTGCCGATAAGAATTTTTGAATATGGAGCTGATTCTTGGGCGAATCGCGGTACATTTTTTCTGTCGTATCGCCGAAGATCCGGTTCCGTAGTGCTAATCCCTTCTCGTGTCGTGTTTCTGGTGAAGTGGTCGATTGCCCCTCCAACGGCAGTTGTATTCCCTTCCCCTTTATCAAGTCGTTTGTCGCATGAATGAAATCCAGAACCTTTGCAATGCCTACGTACGGCACCGACTGGTAGAGAATTTCCTTGATCTCGACGGGCATTACTCCAACATTCAGAGCGGCGCCGAGCATCACTTTGTACTCGCTTAAAGCCTGACTTGCGATAGTCGATGCCAGGATCATCATCACCCTTGTCCTTGTCTCCAATCCTCCGCAGCTAGTAACTTCGTCGAAAGCGAAGTTGTCAAAGATCTCGATCAGTTCCGGGTCGGTTTGTTGGAGCGTCGATCGATGGTTAGGGAACAGTTCTTCATGGTTTTTGATCGCAGTTTTTGTCAGATTCATTTTTTTGGCTTAGATCGTGAAGGTTGAACGCTGTAATATTCTTCATCGCTCACGGGTGACAACCATTCCACGGCGCCGTTCTTGGAGTTGTTGGTGACGACCAGGTGTGTGAAATTGCTGTCGTGCGCAGCGCCGTGCCAGTGTTCGACGTGAGATGGGATGACGACGATATCGCCTCTCTTCAGCAAACGTGCCGGTTTCCCCTTTTCCTGATAGTAGCCTTTGCCGTCGGTCACGAGCAGGATTTGTCCTGCGGGGTGTTTGTGCCAGTTGTTTCGGCAGCCCGGCTCAAAGACGACGTTGCCTATCGCATAGCTTCCCGTCTCATCCCGCGGAACCAGGATATTCACCCATGCGGTTCCGGTGAAATAGTCAGCCGATGCTTTTTCACCTTTGGGAAAAATTGCGTTTTGATTTTCTAGAGTATTCATAACGACCCTTTGATGGTTATAGTCCTGTTCTTTTTTCCAGTGCTTCCGGATAACGCTCACCGACTATTTTGATTTGTTCAAGCGTCGCCGTAATGTCGCTCAAGTCTGCCGAAGTCAACATGATACTTGCTGCTCCGATATTTTCTTCCAAACGGGTCAGTTTCGTCGTTCCCGGGATCGGGACGATCCAGGGTTTCCGTGCAAGAAGCCATGCAAGTGCGATCTGCGCAGGTGTTGCTTTCTTCTGCTTGGCAATGTTTGCGAGCAGGTCGACCATTGCTTGATTCGCTTTTCGATTCTCGGGTGTAAAGCGGGGGACGATGTTGCGGAAGTCTGATTTGTCAAAGGTCGTTTTCTCGTCGATCTTCCCGGTCAGGAACCCTTTTCCAAGCGGGCTGAATGGAACGAACCCGATCCCAAGTTCCTCGAGCGTCGGCAGCAATTCCTCCTCAGGACGTCTCCACCAGAGCGAGTACTCGCTCTGAACCGCGGTCACGGGTTGTACTGCGTGCGCTTTCCGAATCGTCTTCACCCCGGCCTCCGACATTCCGAAGTGTTTCACTTTTCCTTCCCGAATGAGATCTTTCACCGTGCCGGCGACGTCTTCGATCGGCGTGTCCGTGTCGACGCGGTGTTGGTAGAAGAGATCGATCGCGTCGACCTTCAGCCGTTTGAGCGAAGCTTCGGCAACCTGTCTGATGTGAGCCGGCTGGCTATCCTGGCCCAGGTTCTCTCCCTTCGGTCCGTATTTGAAACCGAATTTGGTGGCGATCACCACATCTTTGCGAAACGGGGCGAGGGCCTCGCCGACAAGCTCTTCGTTTGTGAACGGGCCGTACGCTTCCGCAGTGTCGAAGAATGTGACGCCCTGTTCGACGGCAGCCCGTATCAGTGAGATCATCTCCTTTTTATCCGGTACCGGACCATAGGCAAAGCTCATTCCCATGCATCCGAGTCCGAGGGCCGAGACCTCCAGACCGCTTTTTCCCAATTTTCTTTTTTTCATGATTCTGCCTCTATAATAGAATAGTTGTTATGAGATCGTTTGATATCGCAGCCAAAGCGTGCCCCCTTTACGTTTGGCCGCTGAGAGTAATCGCAGCGCTGTACCGTGTCTGCGCTTTGGATTCATCCCGTCGAAGACGGTCGGGATCTCCCGGCGCCCGTCGATGCCCGGGACCAGGAGCAGGCTTAACTCATCGATCAAGCCCGCATCGAGGAATGCGCCGTTGATGTTCCCGCCTCCTTCAAGCAGAAGACGCTTGATGCCGAAATGTTCATGCAGAAGCTGAACAGCTTTGGCCAGATCGACGGAAGACCTGCCCGTCACGATGTACGAAATCTTCCGGCCGCGCAGCATGGTGAGATAATCCAGCGGCGCACGCTCGCTGACGATGCACACGAGATGATCGCCATCAATATCATTGGAGGACCAGCGAAGCTTGCCGGTTGTGTCCACGGCAACGGCGTAGCTCTTTGCACGTGTGGCAACGAACACAGGTTGAGGGCCCGATGGTTTTCGGGACCGGGAAACAAACGGCCTCTTGTCGGCAAAATGGAGCTGCATCGTGGTTCTGCCGCAGATCCAGGCATCGCCTTTGAGCTCAGCTCCCGTGGTTTCATATTCTCCTCTAGCGATGACACGGTCGAGAATTTTTCCGTCGATCCTGCCATCGATCGAGGAGAGCATGTGGCAGATGATTCTTGGTCTCATACCGAAACTCCTTCGTCTCTTGGTTTTCCTCTCAAATCCTTTGGCAATATAGAGGACCGTTGGGTGAACAACTATCCTATTACTGTTGAATGATTGCCTAATCCTCCAAACCTATAGAGAATTGTGCTAACTCTCATTATATTGGGATCAACGTATGGAGCGAAAAATGAAAAGTCAAAGTTCCAACACGGCAAAAACCCTGCTCGAGCTTGCGATGAAATACTGCAGCCGTGAAGGGAGTCACCCCACCATTCTTCCGGGGTTTAAGGTTGTCAGAAGAGACAGAACATCGGAGGCTGTTCCCGGCAGATATGAGACACTCGTGTGTCTGGTTCTTCAGGGGGAAAAAAAGGTGTGGAGCGGGAGGAGGGTATTCCGGTATGATCCCGAAAATTACCTGGTCAGTTGTGTCGATGTGCCGGCTACTTTTCAAGTGACCAAAGCATCGCCCGAGCAGCCCTACATCGGCCTCACGCTTGAGTTACAGCCTTCCATCGTCTATGAAATACTCCACGACTCAACGCTTCTCGATGTCAAAGAGGAAGGTTCTGAGGGGGGATTTTTTGTAGAACGGGTAACGCCGGAACTCGCAGATGCCTTCGCACGATTATTGAAAACGCTTTCGAATAAAAACGACGTCAATGTTCTTGCCCCGTCGATCGTTCGGGAAATCCATTACCGTTTGATGAATTCCCGGTATGGAACGAAGATCCGGCAACTAGGGGTCGTCGGGAGCAAGACGCAAAGGATCGGCAAGGTCGTCGAGCACCTGCAAAGAGATTATGCAGAGCCGTTGAGTGTGGCCAGTTTAGCACGCATGGCAAACATGAGCCCGTCGGCATTTCATCTGCATTTCCGTCAGGTGACCAATATGAGTCCGCTGCAGTATCAGAAACAGATCAGGCTGCAGGAAGCCCGCAGGATCCTGAGCCTTGAATCAACGGACGCGGCGAGTGTTGCGTTCAAGGTGGGATATGAAAGTCCGTCGCAGTTCAGCCGGGAATACCGCCGGCTCTTCGGACAGCCGCCGATGCGTGATTTGGATCGACTCCGGATGACGGTGCCATCTCAGGATTAAGATGCACAATGGAAGAAAATAAAAAACCGGATAGCGAACAAAATTTGCTCATCCGGTTTCATCGATTCAAGTATCGAAAAGATCAGCGCCGAGCTTGCGATGTTCCGTTCAACGGGCAAGAGGGGAGAATGAGCGGGCAGGATCGCGGACCGGAGACTAGACAAACAACCCCTCGCATGCCGTCCTAGAGATCGCTGGCACCAACGACGTCTGAATACGCGGTCTCTCCAGCTTCATTCACAGCTTTGATACGATAATAGTACGGCACACCTTTATTCCTGGTTACATCGCGATAGAGCACCAACGGTTCCGATGCTTCGACACTCGGTTCAAACGCCGCGACATCTTCCACCACGGAATCGTACAATCCCGTAACGAGAATTTTCCAAGGTCCTGAAGGGCTCTCGGACCGTTCGATCGTATAGTACCGCGCTCCTGCCGAACCTCTCCATGTGAAACCATGATTCTTCACGATCAACACCGGAGCCGGATACGGCGGTTCAATGTCGGCCGGTGGGATGCCGCGAATTTTGTATGCTCTGAGTCTGAGGAGGTCGAGCATCCCGGTTTCGTCGTAGTGAAATCCGTCAGCGAATCCGGGGACGTGAAATGAGTTTACCTTCGTTCCCCCTTCATTGTGGTAGTACCAGCCCCCGTCGCGCCGGTGGCTTCTGATGCTCCACAAAAGCCCCCCTGAAATCCCCGAATTGCAGATCGTATCCATAAGGCTCGTCAGGTTTTCAGTGCTTCCGAGTCCGAATTCGTCGACAACGAGCGGCTTTTTTCCCCTGCATTCTTCCCTGGAATTATGCGCGATCGGCCCCAATACCCATGGCTGATTTCCCATTCTGTTCCAGTATTCGTACAGGTGGTCGCTGATGATATCGATATTTGAGTCGGCAATGAGCGCTTTCCGGTCGCAGCCGCCGGCTTCGATGATCAGATGGTTGGAGTCGATCCCTTTTATATATGCGGCCATCTCGAGACTCCAATGCAGAATTACCGGGCTCCAATCGTCGTAATTCAGTTTGCGATCCCCCGCGTAACTTCCGAATTCATTCCCCAATTGCCAGGCAAGAACTGCGGGGTCGTTCTTATAGAGTTTTCCGTTGACCGTATTCCTCCTATTGAGGACAAAACTGAGAAGGTGTTTGAAGTCGGCTTTCACATTGTCATCCGTCCAGAAAGATCCTTGCGGCTTGCCGGACAATGCAGAGAACTCGTCGACGCCGCGGATTCCGTGGAACGATTGCGACGCGATGAACGGGATGATCAGCCGGATATTGTATTCAGACGCCAGCGCGATAACCTTGTCCAGGCACCGGAATGCTTCTTCGTTATACGTCCGTCGTGCCGGAACATAGACCGGCAGACCGCTGTCGGCGGGCGAAGCGATCGAAAGCGTAAACGTCCGGGTCACGAGTCCGCCGACGCGCTCTATGCCGCTGAAGAGATCGCGGATCTCAAACTCATCGGGGAAACGATTGGTCATGTCCGATCTCAGCTGGGATTCATTCTGCTGCATATTTGGTGCAGCCAGGCCGAAAAACCGGGACTCGTGATCTCCGTCCATAAGCTTATCTCCGCTCCGAACGATGAAGTATCTGAACTCTTTGACCGGAGGGGATTCTTTTTCTATCCGCTCTGCGCAACCGCTCAGTACGATGCAAACAATGAACGCCGAGTAAACGCTGTGTGATAGATTCATACGAGTATCTCAGTCCTGATAATTCCGGCGGCGGCCGATATGCCGCCCCTGGAAAAGAAATTGAGCGATGCAAACCATGCAAAGGTAATCCACCGCGCACGACAGGCGGCTTTTCCCCGACGATGAGCGTCAGGTCAAAAACTCCGGTTGCGTGACGGGCTTCCTTGCGAAGAAATTCTTCTATTCAATCTTCTTCCAAACCTCTTCTATCAGAAGGTCCTCGTTCTTTTTGCCGTCTTTATAGTGGATGTAGTGTCCCGAAGTATACCAGAGATTCCCTTCGAGCTTGTACTTCCAATCGATGGAAGAACCCAGGTTCTGCGGGTCATAGAAAAATTCGGTCGTCTCCGTGTACGTGTCTCCGTTGACTTTGTACGTTCCGGCCCCGGCGACATCGTGAAATGCGACGGCAGAGTCGTGAGCCGTTCCCTTCGCCAGGAGTTCTTTGACCATTTTAGTATCTTGCTTGACCCAGGCGAAATGGCTTGCCGTGATAAGTCGTATCCTTCTTCCCGACAAGACTTTTTCCTGGCCGTCAATTTTTTGGGAAGTCAGCTCCCATGCCCCTTGCAGTTTGGTGTTTTCCTGTGCATATGCTGCAAGAAACGGAACGGAAAATAATATCACGAAGATGATTCGATGTAGAGATTTCATTTGATATTCCTCTGAGTATGAGACGTTTGAATTATGGTGAGTTGGAAGTCGGCGGTGTTCCTGTCGGGTTTTGGTCGAAAAAAACTCATTTAGCGTTCAAAAGCATTTCCGCCATCAAAGCGAGATCTTTGTTGATGGTCCACCGAAGCAGCCTGTCGGGGAACCAATTCAAATCGCCGACAGGATAGCCGTCAAGGCCCGCTCCCAGCAACGTTCGATCGCTGAACGCGAAATCCTCCCTCGTCGGATAATTACCGTGGGATGAATTGTTATAGACGACGGTCATGTTTCTTGCCGCCGCCGGATCTTTCAGATCGTCGGGATCATATCCCCAGAAGACGTCATTCTTTGGCGAAGGCGAGTACATGTCGTTAAGGAACGCGAGGATCAGTGGCAGATTGTCGGGCATTTGTTTGAAGCCGGGATCGATCCCATCGACAGACCCATGATTGATCATATGGGGATGCCATGACCACATCAATTGTGTGCGTGCGTTTGCTACAGGTTCAGGAAGGATCTTCCCGGCTTCAGTCGGGATCATTGCATTGTATCTCCGGTAGAACGGGTAGAAGCCGGTTGTGTCAAAGTAACTTGCATTATTGCAATAAACGACGACCCTGCTGAGTTCCCGCGGATCTGTAGGCTCGAGTGTGTGGTCGTCTGCGATTTGGACGGCGTCGCTCCCGTAGCGCTTTATCGCCTCGGCTTGGGTTATCCTCCGGCCCCCCGCTTTAAGAGTATCTATGTTAATCGTTTGGCCGTACAGCAGCGTGTCGGGATCCTGGAATCGGCGGTCTATCATCCTCTCGCCCGTGAAATGGCAATTGACCAGAAGATTGTTTGCGATATACGCCCTGCTGTAATAACTTTCCAGCCAGCAAAACTTCGCGCAATTTACGACGGTGTTATGATCGCACAGATAATAATTAAGCCCGATTCCCTGCGACTGAATCAGTCCGAAGCCGACGTTTTCGAGCGTGTTGTTGATCTCCACGAGGGTATCTGCCGGCGAAGTATAATAGATAACCCGCCCCGCCCACCACTCGTCCTTGTAAATTGCGTTGTGGAACAGTGTGTTGGTAAGATAAACGTTTGTCCATCTTCCGCTCACGTGAATTGCCGGACCTTCCTGCCACTCGAAGATGCAGCGGTCGATCCGGACATGAGAGCTGTCTTTCTCTTCGTTAATCGGTTCCCAAAGCTGGGCTCCGGAGGCGATCCACGAGAGAAACCATACGTTGGATATCGTCAGATCTCCGCGGCCGTCTATGATCAAATCTGTGACCCGGTCGTTGTAAAGATACCGTAATGAATCGGGGGCGAGCTGGATCACCGCCGGACCAGGGTCATTTCCGGAAAGGGGAGAAGGCTGGCCGGCGATCCGCAAATGGTAGCCTTTGTTGGCGATCGTTGTTCTGTTCACGTATCGTTCCCCTCTCATCAGGAGATACACCCGATTCACATCGGCTCGTCCTCCGTCCGAGAGCGTATCCCCAAGAATCGTTTTTGCGAGAACGTCGATGCCGGTATTCCGGATCAGGAGTGTATCGGAATGCTGGGCCGACACCAGAGAAGGAAGTGCTCCGATGACAAAGAGAAGGAGAGTGAGGTTCTTGCTCATAAGATTGCTTTCCATGGATATTCGATTAGTGCCTGCGTTTGGCGGTGAGCGCGACTGTTTTTGACGGCACAATTTACCACCGGGTGATCACTGATGCAACGAATATTTTTACGGTACACGGCCAATTTTGTCTCGAAGAGACACCGTGTCGGATTGTGGGATAAAGGCCGACCCAATTTCGACGGCGAAAGAAATAGCAAATACCAACCTGAACTGCGGCAGCAGGGCGAGGCCGGCAGATTGAGGAAATTTTGGTTATCCGGACAAGTCGCGGTCGTAATTAACAACAGTGTTGCAAACGAATTTATGTTATTGGCATTGCCGAGATCGAATCGTTCTTATAGAAGACGGAATCAAAAGGCCTGCTGCGATTTGATCCTCGAGAAGACGGGAGGCTTACATGGACTGGGAAAAAGAGAAGGCACCCGAAAATCAAGTTTCGGGTGCCTTCATCGGGTGGCTCCGCGCGAGACACGAGGACTCTATGTCCTATATGATGGGTTCAGATTGATTTTGTAAATGTTCATTGAAGATTTTCTCAAAAAGTATTGCGGGTCTCGTTTGAGTGTTTCCCCCGTTGCACGGACGAGAGAAGAATCCCTCAGGGGGAACGTGAACGCTGCGGTGCGAACAGCAGCGACGTGAGGCTATCCCGGGAGTGAATTCGGCCGAGCGCAGTGAACCGCCGTTCATCCCCGGCCGTCGCGAGGGCCGCGCCAGAGTTTTTCTTTCCGGTCATATGTCCACGCGGCCGAACCGACCGTCAGCGTGTTCTTCTTCGTGCGCCCATTGATTTTTTTCGTCGTCTCGCTCCAACTGACAAGCCCGCTCAGCGTATCGAAGGTTCGCAAGTTTTGTGCGCCGCACATGGAAGCGTAGCTGAGGCAGGCTTCGAGTGATTTCCCTTTGAGGAAGGCTGCAAGAAATCCGGCGATGGCTGAATCTCCGGCTCCGGCGGCTGAAACGAATTTTTCCGGACGGTAACTCGGCATCCATACTTCCCGGTTCGCCCAGCTCTTCGAGGAAAGTCCGTTGACCTTTTTCAACCTCTCGCCGGAGGCCGTGGACACGTAGATCCCTCTGCTTCCACACTTCAGCCCCACGATCCCCCCGCCGTATTCGAGAAACTTCGAAGAGAGCTGCGCCAAGTGTCCGGCGGTGAAGAATTCGATCAGCTCCTTCCCGCGCGCTGCCTGACGCAGACGGAAAAATTCCTTCTTGTCAAGCATGAACTGGGCCTCCTCAACGCTCGGAAGAAAGATGTCCACGTAGGGGAGGACCTTCTTCAGAATGACGGTCCAGTCCACGCGGCCCGAAGGACTGGCGGGGTCGGGGAGAGCGAAATCGAGCGACGTCACAAGTCCCATCCGGCTCACCCGCCTGTAGATCCTGAGCAGCTCGTCTCCGCCGTCCTCGTACATCCGTCTCATCAGAGGGGGGTATCCGAGATGGAAAAGCCTGGCCTGCCGAACCGTGTCGAAGTCGATGTCGTCGTAGCAGAAGCTGTCGTTCGCTCCGGGATTGTGCAGAAAGATGCGATCGGTGCCGGGGAGTGCGATAACGATGGAGTAAGAGGACGAATCACCGTGGGAGATCCTAAGCCTCGTCTCTGCTCCGGGCGCCCTGCGCTTCAGGAAGTCCATGATCGCCCGGCCGATGAAATCATTCCCGACTTTCGCCATCAGGGCGACCCTGGCCCCGAGAATATCCATCGCGATGCCTGTGTTCGAGACCGGCCCCCCCGTGCAAACGGTCATGGCTCCGATGTTGGTGAGTTTCCCCGGTATAAAAACCCGTGCGAGCGAGGAGCCCTTCGCGTCCAGGAATTCCGGAAACATGTCAAGACAGAGGTGGCCGGCAATGACGGCATCGAGCTTCCGAGATTTCACGCTAATGCTCCTTTACTTTTGTCATCCGTTGAATTTCAGGGTCGGTGAAGATATCCGCCTCGTCGATGCTCCTCGTTGAAAATTCCGAGACGATCGCCCCCTTATTCCCCGCTTGGAACCAATGACGCGTGCCGGGGAGTAACGTGTACTGGTCCCCCGGATTCAGTGCGACCTCATGCCAGACGGTATAGTTTTGTTCTCTCCCTTTCGGCGTCTTCGCCTTTGGATGAGGTGTCCGCTGGCCCGGGACGTAGAGATAAACTTTTCCCCACCGGCATCGAAATGTCTCTTCTTTCCCGATTTCGTCTCCAACGGGCGGATGGTAATGTTCCGGACAGGTCTGATGCGGAAAGAGAATGAGCTCCTTTGCGCAGACTCTCTCAGTATTCACATAGACGATCAGTTCCAACCCTGTTTCGGCAATTTTTCCCAAACCAAAATCAGCCACCTCTATGCTTTCTCGTTCCTTTTTAGTAGTCACGATGCCGGCTTTTTTAAGAACCCTGACGGCTTTTTGGCGTGCTTCGTGCAGCTGCTTTTCTGTGATCATAAAGTACCTCGTTGCTGGTTGAATGCCGTCGACAATCAAAGAAATTTTGTCGCTGATATGTCGAGGCTGAAATTGTTGCGAACATACCGCCGGATGTTTTCAGGTTTTTGTTCTAAGGCATCACCGGAAGTACCAGCGCCGACGCATGTTCGCGGTCGTGATACACGACGTTTTTGGCTTTTTGAATTTGCGTTGACGAGCTTCCAATGTCAGCGCCGGTATTGAGGTTCCGGTCAAATCGGGGGAAATTGCTGCTCGAGATTTCCACTCGCAGCTTGTGTCCGGCGAGGAACACGTTTGAGGTTGACCAAAGGTCAATCGTCAGTTTATAGATCTCACCCGGATTCATCAGCGTTGCCTTTTCTGTGGAGTTCCGGTAGCGCGCCCGGAGAATTCCTTCGGTGAGATTTTTCGCATAACCGTCGGGGGACACATCGATCAACTTGCCCGTGAAGTCTGTATCGAACGCCGAAGAGCTTGCATAAATTTCGAGCGTGATCGGGCCTGTCACTTCCACATCCTCCTTGAAGGCAGGAGTCGAGTACACCAGCACATCTCCCCGGCTTTCCACCGAGCGTTGGTCGAAAGGACCAGGAGGGAAATGAAAGTCGCCAAGCGTCGGGCCGCCTGTTGTCGGCACCGGGTCGGTCGGATCGTAAACGTAGCTATCTGGATTTTCAGCAAGAGGAACTTTGGCGCTCAAAGTACCATCACCGTTCAAGGAATTGGCTTTCCCGTCGGAATGCAGGAAATAGCGAGCGGGTTTGGCGCGTGATACCGGCCAATCATCTTCGTCTCTCCAGATATTCTTCCCCATGACAAAGATCCTAACGGGCTTTTCACCCCCGAGACCGTTGTCAATGCCTTTTAACCAGTAGTCGTACCAGCGAAGACCAAGTTCCCAAATGTCGAGAACCGAATTGTTCCCGAAGTCGACTTCGCCGACTTTAGGCCCAGCCCCGGCGTGTCCGCCAACTATCATGACCAGTCTTTGACCTTTTCTTGCGACCTCGCTGCCCCCCTGGCTTTTTATCCCAATATAGTTCCGCAGCGACCCGTCCTGAAATATATCGTACCATGCACCAATATTCAGGGCCGGAACCTGAATCTGTTTGAAGTGTTCTTCGATCGAACACCCTTTCCAGTAGTCATCGTAGTTTGGATGTTCAAGCCATTCATAGTAGTAGTCGGCCAGCCCTGCAGAGGAGCCTACGTCCAACATTGGGTAATCGATCAGGGGACGTTTCATGTCCCAATGCGATGGTATAGCATCCTTTCCCACGCGACGTTCAAGCGTGTTGATCGACAGCGCGGTTGACCAAGCCTGGTTTAGCAATTGCGTAAAGGCTCCCCCCTGATAAACCCAGTGCGCATGATAATTGGAGGCGGTCACATATGGCATAATACAGACGAGATGAGGAGGCGCGGCGATGGCAGCGAGCATCTGCGTAGCGCCTACGTAAGAACCACCCCACATCCCTACCTTACCGTTAGAGTAGGGGAGCGTCGCTGCCCATTCGATGCAGTCGTAGCCGTCGTTTGATTCATGGATCATCGGATACCAATCGCCGTCCGATGCCCATCGACCGCGGACATCCTGGACGACAAAAATGTATCCTTGAGCGGCCACCTTCGGTCCGAATCCTGTCTCGGCCCGTTTGTCGTACGGGGTCCGCTCGACGATAACGGGAAACTTGCCTTCTTTGTTGGGCCGGTAAATTTCGGCGCGGAGGGTCACACTATCGCGCGTTTTCATCGGGACGTTGTATTCCGTGATGACTTCCTGGGCGTATGCTGTCATAATGAATAGCGCTGACAGCAAAATGAGGGGACTCAGACTGAATGTTGGACGATGCGAACGCATGGAGCACCTTCATCCTTTCTTTTTAGCGGGAGAAAAATATTCGGCGCTGTGAGCCGTATTCCTGAAAGAATTTTTTATGATGATTTCAAATGAAACCGCCTCCGCAATTCCCCGAGGGACATTTCACTCCCGGCCCGGAACATAATTCATCCCCGAAGGAGGAGCATCTTCCTCGCGGTTTCCCCAATGGACATTTGGCTGATTTCCCATTACTAATTCGAGGGTTCCTCCATGGAGCAATTCATTGTGGGTGAACCAGGGCTTCCCCCGAGGAACTCCGTTGAGTGCGGCACTTTGAATATATTTGTTCTCCGCGGAATTGTGTTTTGCGATCACAACAAAGGTCTTGCCGTTAGGCAAGTGTATACTGATTCGATTAAAAACAGGGCTCCCGATATTGTATATTGGAATTCCCGAGGTCACGGGATAGAATCCCATCATCGAAAAAACTACGAATGACGACATGCCGCCGCCGTCCTCGTCCCCCGGATATCCAAAAACATTATCTGTAAACCAGGTGTCAATCAGCATGCGGATGCGTTTTTGGGTTTTCCATGGAGCGCCGAGATAGTTGTAAATATACGGGATGTGAAAGCTGGGTTCATTTCCCATGACAAACTGGCCGACTAAACCGGATGCATCGGGCTGCGTGTACCAGAATTTAAATTTAGGCAATCCCAAATCCTCCCTGAACAGCTGGTCGAGTTTTGCCTCAGCTTGTTGCCGCCCTCCCATAAGCTCGAATAAACCGCTGAGGTCATGCTTTACCTGCCAGTTGAACGTATACGCATTGTTTTCAGTAAAATATTCTCTTCCTGCAAGCTTCGGGTCGACCGGGTCTATCCAATCCCCTTCGGCATCCTTTGGCCATACGAATCCTTTCTCGGCACGGTACACGTTTTTATAGAAAGCGGCTCTGCGCAAAAATAAATCGCGATCTTCAGGATGGCCACTCAAAGGCGCAAGCTGTGCGATGCACCAATCATCGTAGCTGTTCTCGAGTGTGACTGAAACAGACTGCCGTTTCTCCCAGTCATTGTGGACCTCTTTCACTGTCTCCATTTCCCCCGGCCGTAATCCCGGCATATAGCCGTTTTTTGTGTAGAAGGAATCGAGCGAAGTTGCCGGGCCGTTGTTCCATGGCAAAAGAGTCGCTTCAAGGGAATTTTTTTTCAACCCTTCATATGCTTTCTTCAGATCGAAGTTTGTCAGTCCTTTGAACCATGCATCCGCCATCCAGGCGGCGGCATGATTTCCTGTCATCGCAGGCCAATCTCCGAAGACCAGCGCGAACGAGGGCATCCATCCGCTCTGCTCGTACATAGCGACATACGATTTTATTTTGTACGTCTCCATTTCGGGATTCAGGATGACGTAGAGCGGTTCCAGCGCGTTGTACATATCCCAAATCCAATTGTCGACATAAAACGGTTCGTTCGATTCATGAACATTGTGATCGAAAGCGCTGTAGTACTTTCCGTATTCATTGATGTCAACCATCCGTTCATAGCAGCGATAGAGCGCACTATAAAACACGCGTTTTTGCGCAACAGTCCCCCCCTGAACGTTGATTTGGGAAAGAGTTTTGCGCCAAACCTCCAATGCATTATTCTTTACCGCGTTAAAATTCCATCGGGGAATTTCCTTCAGGAGGTTTTGTTTTGCCTGTTCGACGCTTATGTATGATACACCGTAACGAAATGAAACGGTTTGCGGCTTTTTCCCGAAATCGATGATCAGCATTTTTTTGTCGGATGGGACGCGATATTTGATTTCCTTTATCTCTTTGTCCGATTCAGCATAAAAATATGCTTTCATTCCTGAGAAACTTTCCGTGCCGGTCAACGTCCTTTTTCCCGCTGTCTCAATCTCCCCTTCGCTGTTTATCACGCTTAGCCGAAGATAATGGCCTTCGCTGCGATGAAAAGTAAACCGGAAATATCCGCTCTTTGCACCGGGAGTGAATTCAACGGCGTCCCCGGTCTCTAAGAACGATGTCCTGTAGTAGTACGGGCTGGTAATTTCCTGGCCGTACATGGAACGGCGATTCCAGATCGTCTCGTCCGCAGTTCCGCTGAGAGGCATGACGGCAAACACTGATGACAACCGGTGCGAAGTCACGGTGAGAGGGAAGAAACTGATTTGGTCGTCCAATTGGTCTTTCCGCATCGGAAAAGTTCTCAGCATGCTGTTCGGCAAATGCACTGTAGGCCGCGTGGGTTCCAGAATAATCCCGACGCCTCCGATAGTCGGATCGACAAATGAAAGATGAGACCGTTGACCCTGGGCAAATGCAGAAGAAACTATGCAGAGCAATCCAACGACAGCTTTTGCGGTATTCATCATTTTGGTGTTTGTCATGGTAATTAGTTCCCGAAATTTCACAAAGAGGCAAAATCTCTTCATAGGTCGGCTCTGATAGGGCTTGAATGCAAGTACTGCCGCAATGCTACAAATGTTGCGCTCCTGTCGGAACTTGACTGACGGCTGCGGTTCCAATGAAGCTCATAGATTTTGAGTCCCGGAGGGGCAACATAGTTGTAGTGTGAATTACTGGCGTCCAGCTGAAGCTCCATAGGAGCGACATAAGAATCGCATTGAGAGTGGCCTGCGTAAATTTAGTTACGCACCATTATTAGTCTGTGGAATAATCGGTTTTGCGTAAGCGAGCAGGTACTCTTCGGCTTCCTTGGACCAAATTCCTTTTGTTTCCTTAATGATCAGCGAAAGGTCTCTAAAGAAGGGATCTGATTTGCCTTTTGTTTCAAAGTCTTCCAAGGCGATTAACGGCAAGGAAATGCCGGTGTATATCAATTTTTTTCCCCCCGGAATATTTGGCAAATTCAGTATTGAGTCTGCCACTGAGTCTAAACCGCCAATGTGAGTGATCATGATTGCCGGATTAATAATTCCTCTGCCGATCAAGTTTAATGCGTCAAGCATGTCATCTGTCGTAGAGCCGGCCGAGCCAATCACATGATGACCATGGTAATGGACATTATAAAAATTGAATTGGGCCGTAAAACGTTGATCGGTAGGACCGGTAAAAAAATTTACGCAGCCGTCTAATCCCAGAATATTAGAGGCTTGTTCCACAACAGCTGCGCTTGGTACCATCACCAGCACGTCATCGTAACCCTTGTTATCCGACAACCTCATTAACTCTTTGTCAACGTTTTCATTTTTACCATTTACATAAAATACCCTAACGCCCATCCTGGCAACTTCATTCGGTGGGAACAAGAGTGCAGCTCGTTCGAGTTTGGCTCGATTAACATCAGTCAACACAATAAGTCCGGGCCTTTGTTCGGTGTGCAAGAGTACATCAAGAAATTCGAGCCCCATGGGACCAGCACCGCCCAATATGGCAACCTTTCCGTCCTTCTTTATCCCCATTTCGTGTTTGTATTGTTGAGGCTTGATATGATACTGAGATTTCAGCGCCCCGAGGATGCATGCCACCGGTTCAGAAAGAGATGCTTTGAAAAATGAATCTCCAGAGTAGGGGATAAGGCAATTCATCCCTATCACCTCAGAGGGAATAATAATTTTCGTAGCGTCTCCTCCGACGTATTGAAAGGAGTAACCGACAGCTTCATTTTCCCGCCCGGGAAAATTTACTGCAGGCTGGATGCTATACTTCATCCCTTCTTTGTACTTATCTTTCAGCTTTTCCCCGACTTTTAGAATTGTGCCACACTGTTCATGCCCAACAATGATCGGCTTCTCTGCTATATCCTTAGTGACTCTTTTATGGTCTGCGCCTTGAATAACCGCTTTATAGTCCGACATACATATACTGTTGGTAACGACGCTAGCAAGAACTTCACTGTCGTTCATCTCTGGAAGCTCAAATTGCTCGAGCCTCAGATCGCTTTTGCCATACAGCCGCAACGCAGTAGTCTTCATAAGAGATCTTTGTGTTTTTAGAGCCTCGAAAATATTTATACAAAGAATTTATGTGACATTGTCATGCTGATCCCCCCGTTCCAGAGCGGAAGAACCATCTATGTTGATTTAGTTGGATGGATTCTTCATTGCGCTCCGTTCAGAATGACCATGGAAATGTTTTGTGAGATGCTTCTAGATGCCTTTCCTGTCCCGCCTTAGCATTTCTTCTACACTCTGAGTCGTTGTTACTTTGTGCCCGGGCAGCGGGTATATGCGTTCGTGGATCGCATCGATGAGCCATTCCTTTTGAGGGAAAAACATTTCCTCCAGTTCCGCACCCGGCGTAATCCAGTTTCTTGACCCGACAACGACGGGCGGTGCGTCGAGATAGTCGAACGCAGCCTCCGTGACCCGGCTCGCCATGGTTGTCAAGAATGATCCCCGCTCAACCGCGTCGGAAGTCAGCAGAATTTTTCCGGTCTTTTTCACTGACTCAATAATCTTGTCGTAGTCGAGGGGATTGACGAAGCGGGCGTCAATTATTTCAGCTTCAAATTTATGTTCTCTTTCGAGAACATCCGCGGCATCCATCGCTGTGTACAACGCCGAACCAATCGTAACTATCGTAATATCTTTTCCCGTCCTCCGGATCGCAGGTTCACCTTCCTCGATTTCATAGTAGCCGGCCGGCACTCCGCTCTTGATGAACATTTCCCCAATATCATAAAGTCTTTGGCTTTCGAAAAATATAACCGGGTCGCTCCCGCTTAACGCTAGATTGAGCATTCCCTTCGCATCATACGGAGTCGCGGGGAACATCACCTTCAGTCCCGGTATATGCGCCACGATCGCCGTCCAATCCTGTGAATGTTGAGCGCCGTATTTACTTCCGACAGAGATACGTAAAACAAAGGGCATCTTCAATACACCGGCAGACATTGCTTGCCACTTCGACATCTGATTGAAAACTTCGTCCCCGGCCCGGCCCAAAAAGTCGCAGTACATCAGCTCAGCCAGCACCCTTCCGCCGCACATTGCATAGCCCGTGGCTGAGCCGACGATCGCTCCTTCGGAAATTGGGGTGTTGAACAACCGATGATAGGGAAGGGCCTCGGTTAATCCGCGGTATACTGCAAACGCACCTCCCCAGTCCCTGTTCTCTTCTCCGTATATGACCAGCGTTGGATCTGTGTACGCTCTGTGGAGTACTGCTTCAAAAAGGCCGTCTCTGTATGAATAGATATTTGATTTGGGCAGCGGCTTGCCATTTTTATCGAGCCCATATCTCTCTTTTTTTGATATTGATTTGACTCGCGGATTGTCTTCGAGAGCTATCAGAACTTCGGGCTGTCTGTCGTCGAACTTTTCAACTTTCTCATTTGAAAACATCAACTCGCCTATGATGTCTGACCGAAAACCAATTCGTGGAGAAATTTTAGGGTCGACGGCTAATTTCATGATAGTCTTTATGCGTTCAACCGCCGATTCTTGCATCGGCGCAAATTCATCCTTGGCGATTATCGTATTTTTGGTTAAATAATCGGCGTATTCAATGATCGGATCGTGTTTCAACCACAATTCTAGTTCTTCTTTCGATCTGTACGATGATGCATCGGAAGGGGAATGACCTGAAAAACGGTATGTCGTCGTATCGAGTAAGACCGGACCTTTCCCCATTTCCAATATCTTCCTTTTTCTTTCGATAGAATCCGCGACTGCCAAAGGATTGCTCCCGTCGACCCGTTCACCATGCATCACCTCCGGATTTACTCCAGCGCCAATTCTTGCCAAGACACCAAAGCCCATCGTCTCGCCGCTTGTTTGTCCCCCCATCGCATAAAAATTATTAATAAAATTGAAAATAATCGGCGGTGCGCCGCCAACATTTTTATCCCATAACGTATTGTATTGATCCATTGCCGCAAGCATCATCGCTTCCCATGTCGGTCCTGTTGCCGAAGCCCCGTCTCCAATGTTGGCAATAACGATTCCGGTTTTGCGATTGATGCGTTTATAGAGCGCAGCGCCGACAGCAATATCGGAAGACCCTCCAACGATGGCATTGTTCGGCATACTCCCAAAGGGAGCGAAGAAAGCGTGCATGGAACCGCCGAGGCCCATATTGAAACCATTTTCTTTCGCAAATATTTCAGACATAGTTCCATACAGGACATAATCGACCGCTAGTTCTTTAATATTCCTGTTGCGGAGAGGCTCAAGAGCTTTTAATATTCTCCCGTTCATGTACGAGCCCATGATGGTCTCCAGTTCAGCATCGCCAAGTTGATGAATTGCGGAGAAACACTTGCTGAGAATTTCGCCATGGCTTCTATGGGAACCGAAGACAAAATCGTCTTTGGTGAGATTTAAAGACTGCCCTACAGCGGCGGCTTCTTGACCCGTTGATAAATGTGCAGGTCCTTTGTGCGTATACGGGATCCCCTGGTACAATCCTTCAATCTTAATCGTGCTCAGGCAGGTCTCAAATTGACGGATTAACAACATATCGGTCAAGATATGCCTTAGAGTTTCTTTCCCGTATTTTTCGATTTCACGTCTGGTGTCGGTTTTATACTGATTCAGCACTATGTCTTTTGATTGTAGTATGCCATATTGCCTGACTTGTTCAGGGCTAACTACGATATTTCTAGGCACAATGTACTCCTGATGTTTATTTTGTGAAAAATATCTAAAAGCTGTCTCACAAATGAATTTAGGCTGACCCTTCTCCCGAAGGGAAGGCTTCGCCACACGCGTCCCCTTTGGGACAGGGTGAACAAAAGCCGGTTCATCCACTCCCCAAAGGACCCCTACGGGGAGTAAGCGAACAAAGTGAGCGCGTCGTCAACGACCCTGCGGGTCGCAGACCCGTTGTGAAGGACGAAGTGATATGTTTTTGAGATGGCTTTTAATTAATTCAGTAATGGACGGCTATAAACTCATCGTGATCTTATTTTTGCTTATGAATTCTTCCATGAATTCAGCCAGCACAGAACAAACAAGATTCAAACTCTCTTCTTCATCACCGTTCATTGGCTTGTTCCGCCAGATGTTCTTGAGGATCGATCGAACATTTTTATCGTCTAATTCCTCGATGCGCTGAGGGTATGAGCCTCCGATATCTATCCTGTTGTTAATGATGTAACAGATACCGCCTAAAACCGCCTTTGCGAAAATCCTCGGTACTACGTTTTGTTTAAGAGCCTCTCTAATAGCACCAAAGAATCGGTCATCATATCCTAGTTTTCTGACAGGGTCCCGGCATATTCTTTGAACTTCATCGCGCAAATATGGGCTCGTCATTCTTTCGAGCAGATCTGTCCCATAACAGTGAAACCCCTCTTCAGTGAAAAGCGGGTCATCAAATCCCTTATACTTCTTCAATAAGAAAGCACCGCTCTCCTTTTCGAAAGCATCCATGCCGTACTGGTAAAGACGGGAGTTGTTTCTTATTTCGTTCATAAAAGTATAGCCGGCAAGCGAAGCAAAGAACCCCAAGGTCGAATGCACTGCGTTGTGTCCAAACAGCTTCGCTTCTTCAAACGGAAGCAAATCATTCTTTTCCTGGAAGACTTCAATCCCTTTTTTATAATTGGACAACTCAATTTTTGATATAATGATGTCGTGAAATTCTTCCACCAGGATCGCGGCTTTGCTGTGTGGAGTCATCCAATCGAGATTCAATTCTGCAACCGTTCTTTCGTCGAAAATTACTCCACCCATTTTTCCGATCACGGTGTTGATTGTCTGAAATTGCTGTAGTCTGCTTTTGCCGGCATAATGCTCCATTCTTTCGCGGAGTATTTCTGCCGCATAATTATTATTTTCTGCTGTATAAATTATCCGGGGAAGATCAGGGTTGATATTCTCGGCAAGCAGTCGAGCGACAGAATGTTCTCCTCGATCATAAAAGTCAACGCTGGGAAGAGCTGTTGCCATTTCATCGGCTTCATAAATAGCCGAAGCAATCGAATCCGAATCGTTCGGATCATTCGGATCATAAATTTCAATATCCGTAACGATGGTTTTATAGATACCATTTCTGGTCGCCGTGTTCACTGCGATCTTGTTATCCCATTTTTTCACAGCGGCGACGATCTCGCGGTTTACTTCAAGGATCACAAATCGGTTAAAATTATTCGACTTGAATGCTTCATACAGTGTTAAGCCGGACTGCACAGCGCCGAGTCCAAACCCCAAAAATGTTTTCTTTCTTTCGCCCTGCATCATCAGGAATATTTCTTCCATCAATTACTTTGTTCGTCGGGCATTCGGAAAGACGCGTTGCGCGTCTCCGCTATAAATGTTGTCTATCTCTTAATTTGGTAATATCATGCACGAGATGTTCCATGCCATTCGACCATATTATGCTGCCGAAGGGTGACGATTCCGTCCGGCTCGGTAGCCGATCAATCCGTAGAAGGCGACGTACGAATAAGCGATCAACGGCACGATATATGAAATTTGGAGCCCGCCTAAGTCCGCAATGTGACCCTGAAGGGGCGGAAGGAGCGCGCCCCCTAAAATCGCCATCACCAGCAAGGACGAGACCTGGCTTTTTAACATCCCGGTACCCTCCAGTGCAAGAGAGAATGTATTCGACCATCCGATTGATGAGAACAATCCTACACCCACAACACACCACATCGCTGCCTTTCCACCAAAGGCAATTGCGGACAGAAGGAGCAGAACAATAGTTGTCGAGAAGATCGCTAGCGTGCGTCCTGCCATCGCTTTGCCGAATTGAAACAAGAGCCAGCAGAGGATAAGAAGCGGAAGATAGTATCTGACGATGCTCCATCCGCTAAGAAGGCCAAGAATAACGAAAGCGCCCGCCGGTATGCCGAGCAAAAGGATTTTCTTGCTCCTCGCCTTCATATCGCTCAATTCAACGGCACCCATGAATCTTCCGATCAGCATTCCCCCCCAGAACAACGATACATATTTGCTGGCCTCGACAGCGGTCAAACCGGCGATGTTCGGTTGTCCGAGAAAATTTATGATAGAACTGCCGACAGAAACTTCGCCCCCCACGTACATGAATATTGCGACAATCCCAAGCACCACATGAGGAAACTTCAGTGCGCCCGCACCCCGATCGATTTTCCCTTCTCCTATGTGAGGCAAGTGGACAAAGAAAAAAACAGCGGCCAAAATCAAGAATGCAATACTAAACGCAAGATATGGAACTTTCACAGAATCGGCTCCCTGCACGCCGGCGTGATTGAAGTATTGAAAGATCAAATAACCGCCGATCAACGGACCGATGGTTGTACCGACCGAATTAAACCCTTGAGCGAGATTCAACCGGCTTGAAGCAGTACGCTCGGGACCAAGGATGGTTACGTAGGGATTAGCTGCAATTTGCAGCATGGCAAAACCGAGGCCCACGACGAACAGCGCGACAAGAAATAAAGGGTAAGAAGGGATCGTAGCGGCAGGCCAGAAGATCGCACTTCCAAAAGCCGAAATCAGCAGGCTGATAACGATACCGTTTTTGTATCCGATTTTCGCGATCGGATCTCCAGCCACGACAGAGGTTGTAAAATAGAGCAGTGATCCGACAAAATACGCGCCGAAAAAAGCAAATTGAACAAGCATCGCCCTGAAATAATTCAACGTGAATGCTTCTTTGAATCGCGGAATGAGAATGTCGTTCCATGCCGTCATGAAACCCCACATGAAAAACAATGTGGTCATGATAGCAAACGGACCGCGGTACATTCCATGTTCCGATTTCTGCGAAGTGTCCGAAGTCTGGTCGATTGATCTGCCGGTAGCTGTCATAAAATCGTTCCTTTTGAGAAATTTGGTATCTGATGTTGCGCAATGTTTGAAGGGCTTGCAATAAAGGCACTAAGACTCTTTGAAGAAAGCTTCATTCTGTAATATCCATTGATAAAAAACAGTCGTATTGGTTCGTGACTTTGGGCCTTCTGCCAAAAGCATCCTTCGGCGTGGCCATGCTGATGATGTGTTGCGCAACATGGGTGAGGAATTGTCTGTTCCGATTCACTTGTCTATTTCTGTTATGGAATTTCCGTCCAGAGAAACCTGCCGGATATTTTTTCTTGACACAGTGATGTTGCGAACGACCCTTTCTCTTGTGTGATTGAGGATGAACATCTTCGGGCCGACGATGGCGGTGAACACGCGGTCTATTTTTCCGTCGGGGATAGCTATACCGTGATCGTTAAGGAATCTCGTCATCGGATCGAAAAGAAGGATTTGATATTGTTCACACGACCCTTCCTGTGGTTCTTCTCCCGGTTTTATTTCACGGACGGGGGCGACTTTTGTGACTCTGGTGAGTTTGTGCCGAATATATAATGTGGCTCCGTTTCCGACCTTCTTTTCTCCGCTGTTGGGGTTGAACAAGCGGGGAAAATAATTCTCACCATCCTCAAGCGAACACAGGGAATCCGTATTGCTGGCGATCAACAAGCCGCCGTTCTCGACCCATGACAAAACTTTTTCCAGCGATTGTTTCCTGAACCAGTGCGCATCATAAACCATCATCCATTTTGCACGCTGCAATATATTATCCCCGATCAGCCGATCATCGGCAAAAAGGATGTCGGAGTAGTCGCGGAGCATGGAAACAAAGGGAACCAAATTTTGCATGAATTCGATATTTCCCATAACGAGATCAAGGTCGGGATAAAGTAAAGCTCCTTCCTTGTTGGGAGCCTCTGTTTTAATCAGAGAGACATATTTCAGGAAAAGATCCATCTTGTCTTCCCTGTCATTGATATTACCGGCATAGGTCATAAACTCGTCGACACCCGCAGTTGCCGCGTTATAGATTCGGGAGACCACGCCAAGGTCTAAAATTCCTCCAGCAGGTTCGAATCCAAACTGGTTGCCGTAGAGATGCGAGGCCGTCGTTACCCAATTGGTCAATGTGAAGTTCAATCCATAATCGGTAGCTTCGTTGGTAATTCGTATTCCGCCGTGATACTTAGCCGCCACCTTACATTGGTCGGCAAAATTGGAACCTTGGCTTGAATTCGCATCGCCGCCCGTACAGAGGTACACCGGAATCTCCGGAAAGTATTTCCTGCCCAGCTGCATCCACACATCGGCATGGTGTGTCATTGACGCCCGATACCAGTCGATGAAGTCAACCCACCTTTTTCGATCTTGCAGTGTCTTCAACGTAACATCTCCCTTGTAGGTGAGTTCATCGATACGAAACCCCTCAACAGGATCCGTATGCACCGGGGGCATTGTTACTGACGCGAAAGACTGAAACGATGTCCCCCATGATCCATTCAGCGCGGCAAGATCATTGTTGAATTTTCTCCGCATGTGTGTAATGAAATCGGCCCTGGCATATTGATCATTGCACCAATACCCCGCGTGTGAATGATAGAGCCCGGCTATCCTGAGAGGCCAATCTCCGTGCCAGACAGGATAAATTGCTTCGCCGAAATCTCCGCTGATGCCAAGAAGAACTCCTTCGAGTGTTCCTGAATTTCCATACTGCTCGGCAACCCGCGCAAGGAAGCGGTCGACGTAACGGTAAAAACTCGTATCCCAAATGGTGCTTACCTTGCTCTCAATATTGTGTTCAAGACAGCGCATTCCGACAAAGTTTTTGCTGTTTCTGTACCAGTCCGGAAGTGAGTACGCCGGACCGGCGATGATGAATGCGGTCCATTGTAATCCGGCTTTTTTCACAATCTCTACTTGTTTGTCCCATGCCGAAAAATCCCATTGATTCTCTCCCTTCTTTTCCACCGACTCCCAGGTCAGATAGAATTCTACGCTCGAGAAGCCCGCATTCTTAAAACGCCGGGCATCTTCCGGTGATATTTCGTCGGATTCGCCGAGGCAAAGGCGCAAACCGGCCGGCGTTAGTACCCGAGGAGTATCCAATTTTTGCTTCCAGGCATCCGGCGCAGTGTTTTGTTTTTTCTTTTCTGCTGGAAAGGTTTTCGCTGTCGCTGCACTGTCGGTTTCAACGTCTTTCACGCAGCGGAAACCGATTGAAAAAAATCGAGTGCCCGAAGGTTGAAGCCGGCGTCGCGAAACGCGAAGATCGAAGGCATCAGAATAATAACATCCGCCGCGAACAACTTTGCTTCCTCCCCAGCCGTCTTCGAATTGTACCGTGTCGCGCACAGTATCGTCATAACGGAAAAACCAATCGGTCGTCCATTGATAAACATTGCCGGCCATGTCATACAAACCGTACCCGTTGGGCGGGAATGAACCCACCGGGGCAGTATATTTCCACGGCGTAGCGATGCGGAAATTACGCCATTCAAAATTCGAATTGCGGTCGGCAAATTTCGCCCTGGAGGCATCGGGTACCGCATTGCCCCACGGATAGAGCGGCTGGTCCAATCCTCCGCACGCGGCGTATTCCCATTCTGTTTCTGTCGGGATTCGCTTTCCGGCCCACGAAGCGTATGCTTTTGCTTGATCGAGGCTGACGTTTACAACGGGATATTCCGGGTAATCGAGAAAATAGTCCGGCATTTCTTCCCAGCGGGGGTTTTCGGGATATTCTGTTTTCGTCGAGTCGCAGTATGCTTTGAACTCACGGTTCGTGACCAGTTGCAGGTCCATGTAGAAACTTGACACTGTCACGGAATGGACGGGAGCTTCTTCGCTGTATCCCCGCGCGGAACCCATTCGGAAGGTACCCCCAGGAACAAGGACCATTTTTTTTCCGTCGCGGGCGATGACAACTTTTTCGGAGCCCGATTCGCTTTGAAAAGAAATCATCAACAGAGTGATGAGGAGGGAGGAGAGGATTTTCATTGCAACACCTTTGTTGTATACTTCTAGAAAAGTTAGCGACCGGCATGCCCCCCCAACAAAGTTGACACAATATACAAGGTTGGAATCAATTAAGAAAGAAGGCAAAAGACGGACGGCGTTAAAGGATATGAGTACTCAATCGATAAAAGATGCACAGGATGTTGTTGCTTCGGTGCCATATCTTGGATTCCATGCAGAAGATGCTCACGCGATTCGTTTGAGTCTATGCTACCGGTTTCACAAAAGTGCCTGCAGATTGGTCGGCTGGGAACACGAGAGAGTGCCGATATTACAGCCGGGCTTTCTATTCTTGACTCTCCGATAGATTCACGTTACCTTTTCGCAGCAAGCCTAACCGGGGGAACGGGGAGAATTGTATGTCGTCAGAGCGTTTTGGTCAGAAAGCGCGTTTTGTTAAGAGATACTTTGAGCGATTGGTTGTGAAAGATTATGCCGTTTTCGTGCCCTCAGTGTTTGCTGCTTAAGTTGTTGCCTTCGTGTGACGATCTCCTGATGCCTGCCGTAATACACATCCTCTGGCGTGACATTGTCCAATGACTCGTGGTAACGTTCGTTGTTGTAGTGTCCGATGAAGCGAGCGATCTCCTGTTTGAGTTCCCACGGGAGATACTATTTCTGCAAGTTGATCTCGTTCTTCATTGATCGGTGATACCGTTCGATCTTCCCCTGCGTCATCGGATGATACGGCGCACCTTGTGTCGGTGTCATTCCTTTGGTCTGGAGATATTCTTTGAGCTCTTGTGAGACATACGCCGGTCCGTTGTCCGAGAGAAGCCTTGGGCGGTGTTTGACGGAGATCTGGTGGATCCCGGTTTTCTCCACGGCAATATCCAACAAGTCCTTCACGTCTGTTGTGGCCATTGTCGTGTAGAGCTTCCAGGCAATGATACACCGGGAGTAGTCATCAATGATGCTCGCCAGGTAATACCATCCCCACCCGACAGCACGGAAGTATGTGAAGTCCGTCTGCCACAGTTCATGGACCCTGGAAGTCGGATGGTGAAAGCTGTCCGATGCTGCCATGACGATGTAACTCGGACTGGGCACCAGATCGTAGGCTTTCAAAACCCGGTAGACGCTCGATTCTGATATAAAATAGCCCTCTGTATCGGTGATAAAGCATGCCAGCTGCCGTGGTGAGTGTTCCGGGTGCTCCAAAGCTATGGCCACGATCTGTTCTTTCTCCTGATCCGGGGTTCTGTTCCAGAACCGTCTTGGATGAGGCGCCTTCACCGCCAAGCCATCATACTCTTCTTCCAGGTAACGCCGATACCATTCATAGAAGCTGCTCCGATTAACCTGCAGCTCCTCCAATGTCTGCTTCGCTGACAACTCTGAGTCTTCCACCATCCGAATGATTTCCATCTTCTCCGCCTGGCTGTATCTCATTGCTCCTCGGAGCCGGACTCCAAACCACTCAAACTTTTTTTAAAACAACGGTTCTTCAACGACAGCTCTGCCACCAGCTGTTTGAGTTGATCGTTTTCCTTCTTCAGATCCCCAACCTCGGTGCTTGTGGCTTCACGCACCGTGTCACCCTGAAGACGTTTCTTACCTGCCTCCAAAAACTCTTTGCTCCACTTGTAATAAATATTCGGATTGAGGCCTTCTTTCCGGCAAAGATCGGCAATGCTTGCCTCTCCTCGTAAGCCTTCCAACACAATTCTGATCTTTTCTTCGCTGGAGTATTTCTTGCGGGTCCGTCGCTTAATCTCCCGGACGATACTTCCGGGGCTGATCGATTGGTTCATGCTGCTGCCTCCTCTTGAAAAGATGGTCTGAATATACTCAAATATAAGTGCTCTAAAGCAGCACATCATACAAAGGATCATTGCCCAAGTCGTGATCTTCCGGCAGATGAGCTTGAAAGAACGATTTTAGAGACGATGCGGCAAGTGGTTAAGGATGAGGAATTACTTAAATCGGTAACGAGACAAATGCAGGGTAATTCAAAGGATGAAAATGAAGGACTGAATAAGGAAATCCAACAACTAAGAAAAAATGATGACCAGATTACAAAGCGGCTTGCCAATCTGGTGGAGCAATTAAGTGCCAATGCGAAGCTGAAGGAATCAGAGACAATTACCAATGCAATCAGCGACCTGGAAGAACAGAGATTTGAGCTAAGGGACCTAATCGTCAGAAAGAAAAGGCGTTGGAAAGAGTGAAAACAGGGAAGGTAGATCCCGCGGTATTGAAGCAGATGCTGAGTGAGTATGTCGAGCTGTACCAGACTTATACACCCGAACAAAAAAGACGGATAAACCACTTAATCTTCGGTGGGATCGTTTCAAATTTCAAGCGAGATGAAGTATCGGGAGGTCTTGAAATTCTAATACGGGGGGATGGTACAATTCGAAAAACATGGGAGGAGTTTAAAAAAGAAAACCAGGTGACGACAGTTCCCACACCTGGTTCTCTTGGCTCCGCGAGTAGGGCTCGAACCTACAACCCTGCGGTTAACAGCCGCATGCTCTACCATTGAGCTATCGCGGAATGGAGCGAAATTTTTATTCTTGTGAACTCTGCGATGGCCGCACGTTGAGAGCCGTCACCGAAGGGGGCGGCTCGAAATCCCGCCGTTGTTTGGCGGGACTCTACCATTGAGCTATCGCGGAATGGAGCGAAATTTTTATTCTTGTGAACTCTGCGATGGCCGCATGTTGAGAGCCGACACCGAAGGTGAGGCTCGAAATCCCGCCGTTGTTTGGCGGGACTCTACCATTGAGCTATCGCGGAATGGAGCGAAATTTTATTCTTATGAACTCTGCGATGGCCGCATGTTGAGAGCCGACACCGAAGGTGAGGCTCGAAATCCCGCCGTTGTAAGGCGGGACTCTACCATTGAGCTATCGCGGAATGGAGTAAAAAATTTCTTCGGATAAAATATATCCAAAACGGCGCGGAAAGTCAAGGCGAGATTTGCTTGAATTCGCCAAAATTGGATAAATTTTCGGTATTGGCTCGGTTTCTTGACACCCCCTCTATTTTTATTTATATTGACTCCAGGGATTGCCTATGAAACCTCTTCACACGCTCGCGTGTTTAATAGTCGTGAAGGGGGAATTCCACAATTTTGAAGGAAAGTAAATGGAAGGAAATTTTTCCAATCGCGTTCAAGATGTCATCCGATTAAGCCGCGAAGAAGCCCTGCGTCTCGGGCATGATTATATCGGCACGGAGCATTTACTGCTCGGCATAATCAGAGAGGGAGAAGGAATTGCGGTGAAAATTCTCCGCAACCTCGGATGCGATCTTTATAAGCTGAAAAAAGCGATCGAAGATACAGTTCGGACGTCCGGCGGAACGCTGACCATCGGCAATATTCCGCTGACGAAACAGGCAGAGAAAGTCCTGAAAATAACGTATCTCGAAGCGAAACTGTATAAATCGGACGTTATCGGTACGGAGCATCTCCTCCTGTCGCTCCTGCGCGACGACGATAATATCGCCGCACAGATCATGCACCAGTTCAACGTCCACTACGACGTTGTGCGGAACGAGCTCGACAATATCATCAGCGGCAAGCCGTCCGCGCCTCCGCAGGCGCACCAGGCTTCCGAGAAGAAGCAGGATAAATCCAAGACGCCGGTACTCGACAATTTCGGACGCGACCTGACAAAGCTGGCGGTCGAGTCGAAGCTCGACCCGGTGGTCGGACGAGAAAAGGAAATTGAGCGCGTGGCGCAGGTCTTGAGCCGCCGCAAAAAGAACAATCCGGTGCTCATCGGAGAACCTGGCGTCGGAAAAACCGCCATCGCCGAAGGACTTGCAAACCGGATCGTGCAGAAGAAAGTTTCGCGCGTCCTCCACGACAAACGCGTCGTCACCCTCGACCTTGCGGCCCTCGTCGCCGGGACGAAATACCGCGGCCAGTTCGAAGAGCGGATGAAAGCGGTGATGAACGAACTCGAGAAAGCGAAAGATGTCATCCTGTTCATCGACGAACTTCACACGATCGTCGGCGCCGGAGGAGCTTCCGGTTCGCTCGACGCATCGAACATGTTCAAACCGGCCTTGTCCCGCGGAGAGCTGCAGTGCATCGGCGCGACGACGCTGGATGAGTACCGTCAGTACATCGAGAAGGACGGCGCCCTTGACCGACGATTCCAGAAGATCATGGTCGACCCGACGACGGTGGATGAAACGATCCAGATCTTGAAAAACATCAAGCACAAATACGAAGAGCATCACGGCGTCAGGTATTCCGAACAGGCGATCGTCTCCGCGGTCAAGCTGAGCGACCGGTATATCACCGACAGGAATCTTCCCGACAAGGCGATCGACGTCATGGACGAAGCCGGAGCGCGCGTGCATCTCGCCAATATCGTGGTGCCGAAAGAGATCCTTCACCTCGAAGAAGAGATCGAGAAGATCAAGCAGTCGAAGAACCAGGTGGTGAAGAATCAGAACTTCGAAGAAGCCGCGCGGCTGCGCGATCTGGAGAAGAAACTTCTGAGCGATCTTGAGATCGCCAAACGCGAATGGGAATTGAAGGCGCAGGACACGGTCTACCAGGTGAGTGAAGAAAATGTCTCCGACGTCGTCGCGATGATGACCGGCATCCCGGTCAATAAGATCGCTGAATCGGAATCGGAGAAGCTACTGAAAATGGACACCGTTCTCCGCTCGCAGATCATCGGACAGGATGAAGCGCTGACACAATTGACGAAGGCGATCCGCCGTACGCGTGCAGGGCTGAAAGACCCGCGTCGTCCGATCGGTTCGTTCATCTTCCTCGGACCGACCGGCGTCGGCAAGACCGAAATGGCGAAAGCCCTTGCCCGGTATCTGTTCGATTCGGAGGATGCGTTGATCCGCATCGACATGAGCGAATACATGGAGAAGTTCTCCGTTTCCCGTCTCGTCGGAGCCCCTCCGGGATATGTCGGGTACGAAGAAGGGGGACAGTTGACGGAAAAGGTCCGCCGCAAACCGTACGCCGTCGTCCTCCTCGACGAGATCGAAAAAGCGCATCCGGATGTCTTCAACATTCTGCTCCAGGTGCTCGACGACGGAATTTTGACCGACAGCCTCGGGCGGCGGGTCGATTTCAAGAACACGATCCTGATCATGACGTCGAACATCGGCGCCCGCGACATCAAGGCGAGCGGCGGTTTCGGGTTCGGCGACAATACCGTCCAGGACAAATACAAGGCGATGAAGAACGTGATCGAGGAAGCGCTGAAGCGCGTCTTCAATCCGGAATTCCTCAACCGCGTCGACGACACGATCGTTTTCCACTCGCTGGAAAAATCGCACATCATGCAGATCATCGACATCGCGACCAAGGACCTGTTCAAACGGATGAGTTCCATGAACATCACGATCGAGCTCAACAAGCCGGCGAAAGAGTTCCTGGCCGAAAAGGGATTCGACCCGGCATTCGGCGCCCGTCCGCTCCGCCGCGCGCTGCAGAAATATGTCGAGGACCCCGTTTCGGAAGAGATCCTGAAAGGGAAGTTCGGCGACGGAAGCAAGATCAAGGTGAAGTTCAACAAGAAGACCGAACAGCTGAAGTTCGTCGACGCGAACAAGAACCGGAAGAAGGACGAGCCGACGAAGGAAGAGGAAAAACCGGCAGACGTCTCGTAATGTTGTAGTCGTTATCGACAAAAAAGCCCGTCGAGCAATGCTGGACGGGCTTTTTGTTTTTCTCTTCGGGTCACTTTTTTTGACGGTAGAAAGCGATCAGGTCGGTATTCGCCGGAGTGCCGCCGAGCTGGCGGATCATTGAGGTGATCTGGCCGCGATGGTATGTGCCGTGATTGACGAGATGTTGGAGCGACTGCCAGACGATATTGTTGACCGGTTCACCTTTGAAGTTTAGAAACGACAGCGACTCCGCCAGGCGTTCCTCGGTCAATGAGCCGACGTACGCAAGCATCCCTTTTTCCACTTCCCCCCATTTGGTCTTCAGATCGCCGAGCTTCGGAAGGTCCGCCGCCGTCAGCATTTTCGGGTTCGGCACGTTCACGAAACGCTGCAGCCAGACATTCTCCGCCCCGCAGATGTGAACGAGCGTGCCGTGGAGCGAGCCGAAGCTCGTCTTCAGGTCGTTGTACAGAAGCTCTTCGCGGAGCGATTCGACCGCGCCGAGCATTCGCGCTTTTGCCCAGTAATTGAATTCGATGAGAAGATGGATGTCTTTCAGCGTCATACGGTTCCTTTGAATTTTTCTAAACCCGAACTCCCTTGAAATATATGCAAAATCGGATCAGCAATCCCGACTTTGTTCCATCGCACGTACCTTCATCACCCCGCAGAATTCTCTTTCAGCTTCGCCAAGATCTTCAGCGCTTCAAGCGGTGTCAGGGAGTCGATCTCCAGTTTGTTGAGGGTGGCGCGCAGTTCGTCGTCTTTCATCTCGAACATCGTCAGCTGGAGCTTCTCCCCGCTGTTCTTCGACGCAATTCCTCTTCGCGACCGGGGCTTCTCGCCGGGTTGTTCGCCGTTCTCCTCGGTTCCATGAGGGCGGAGCTGGGTTTCTTCCAGATTGTCCAGGATTTTCTTCGCCCGTTCGGTCAATTCTTCGGGAAGGCCGGCCATTTTTGCTACCTGGATTCCGTAGGAGTGGTCTGCTGTACCCGGAGTGACGGTATGAAGGAAGATGACCTTGTCGCCGTATTCCCGCACATCCACCTTGTAATTTTTGATGCGCGGAAATAATTCAGCCAATTCGTTCAGCTCATGATAGTGCGTTGCGAAGAGCGTCCGCGCGCCGATATGCTCGTGCAGATATTCCGTCAGCGCCCAGGCGATGCTGATGCCGTCGAACGTGCTCGTCCCCCGTCCGACTTCGTCCAGAAGGATAAGGCTTCGCGACGTTGCCCGGTTGACGATGTTCGCGGCTTCGTGCATCTCCACAAGGAATGTGCTTTCGCCGGAAGCAATATTGTCGCTCGCGCCGACTCGGGTAAAGATGTTATCGACCAGCCCGATCGCCGCTTTCTTGGCGGGAACGAAGCTTCCAATCTGAGCGAGGAGAACGATCAGGCCGACCTGGCGGAGATAGGAAGATTTCCCGCTCATGTTCGGGCCGGTGATGATAAGGATCTGATTTTCGGCAGTGTCGAGGGAGACAGAGTTCGAGACGTATTTTTCTCCGACCGGGAGAAGGATCTCAATGACGGGGTGCCGTCCCTCCTCGATGTACAGCCGGGAAGAATCGTTGACCTCCGGCTGCACATAGTTGTTCGCTTCGGCTACCTGCGCGAGCGAGGCAAGGCAATCGGCCACTGCGATCTGCTGCGCATTCTGCTGGATGACCCCTGCGTGGGACGCGACGATCAGGCGGAGTTCGTTGAAGAGTCTCGTTTCCAGTGCGAGGATCTTTTCTTCTGCGTGAAGGATCTTTTCCTCGTACTCTTTTAACTCCGGAGTGATGAACCGTTCCGCATTCGTCATCGTCTGCTTGCGGATGTAATCGGCCGGGATCTTGTCCTTGTGCGTGTGGGTGATCTCGATGTAGTAGCCGAAGACATTGTTGAAGCCGATCTTCAACGAAGAAATTCCGGTCCGCTCCCGCTCCTTCTTCTGCATGTTGGCGACCCACTCTTTCGCGGAATGCGCCAGCGTTGTCAGCTCATCGAGCTCCGTATTGTATCCGCGGCGGATCACGCCGCCGTCGGCCAGACTCATCGGCGGATTATCGGCGATCGCCCGTTCGATAGTGTCGGCAACCGGGTCGAGCGTTTGAAGGGCCGCATTGATCCCGGCCACCGTCGGGGCGGTGATATCCGCGAGAATTTTTTTCAACACGGGGATCCGGCGGAGAATCTGTTTCATGGCGACCATGTCGCGCGGCGTCGCTCTCCCGGTGGCGATCTTTGCGATGAGCCGCTCGACGTCTCCGATCTCGGCAAGTTCTGCGGATAGGTTTTTCCGCGTCGAGCTCTGTTCCACCAGCGAAGAAATGCCGTTTGAACGCCATCGGATCTGTTCGAGGCTTTTCAGCGGATGCGAGATCCATTTTTTTAGAAGCCGGCCCCCCATCGGCGTCATACATCGGTCGAGGACTGAGAAAAGCGTTCCGTCGGAGGTTCCGCCGAAGGAAGACGTGATCTCGAGGTTCCGTTTCGTCGATCCATCGAGAACGATGGTATCCGAGATATCATGCGGGACGATCTTCTGAATGTGAGCGAGGTTCGCTTTCTGGGTCTCGTTCAGATAGTGCATCACCGATCCGGCTGCGGCGATGCCGACCGACATCGTATCGATGCCGAAGCCCTTCAGCGATTGCGTCTGAAAATGGCGGACGAGCGTCTCATAGCCGTAATCAAAATGAAATACCCAATCGTCCATCGTCGTAAAAAGACCGTTGTAGGAGGCCTTCAAGAGCGCTTGCAATGTCTCCTTATCTCTTTTCTGGACAAGGAGTTCAGACGGCATCACGGAGTTGATCTGCTGTTCGAGTTCGCGGAATGGGATCTCCGACGCGGCAAACTCACCGGTAGAAATGTCGACATAGGAAAATCCGATCGTGTCGTCGCCGGTGGCGACCGCAGAAGGAAGCGCGACCGCTGCCAGATAGTTATTCTGCTTCTGATCGAGCACTTTATCGGAGAAAGCAACGCCCGGCGAGACGACTTCGATGACATCCCGCTTCACGATTCCCTTGGCGAATTTCGGGTCCTCCATCTGCTCGCAGACCGCAACGCGGAGCCCGGCTTTGAGAAGCTTCGGGAGGTAGGTATCGAGTGCATGATGAGGGAAGCCGGCAAGCGGAGTTTCGCCGGCGGCGCCGTTGCCGCGGCGGGTAAGCGTGATGCCGAGGACGCGCGACGTGATCTTGGCATCCTCGTCGAACGTCTCAAAAAAATCTCCCATTCGGAAAAGAAGTATCGTCCCCGGATACTTCGCCTTCACTTCGGCGTATTGTTTCATCAGCGGCGTTGACATGGTGAAAAGGTAGGGAAAAAAGGAGGGGAAAACAAGAAGACAGAATGCAGGAGACAGAATACAGAAGTCAGGAGACAGAATACAGAAGACAGAATAAGGCAAGAAACAAAGAACAGGAAGGATGGAATTGGCTTTTGAATTCTGACTTCTGTATTCTGTCTTCTATCTTCTGCCTTCTCTCTTCCGCCTTGTTTCTTCTCCATTATCTCAGTACATTTTACAGCCACGAACATCAATCCCCAATCTGACTCTTATGAATCAACGATTATTACATAAAACAATCGAAAGTTTTGACAGCAGGAAGTTTGAGTCGAGCGAAGACCTTCTCAAACATGTGCTTCATCAGATCGTCCAGAACGACAGGATCGAAATTCAGGGGGGGCGTGTCTGGAAACTGAACGCCAACAAATTCGCGTACGAGTTGGTCGCTCAGGTCGGAGCGATGGAAAAGATCAAGCCGAATTTTCTCGTGAAGATCAACGAGTACCGGATGTTCAAGATGCTTCCGAAACACCGTACGATCGTCGCCAAGGAGACGAATGCATATCTGCGCAGCAAAGGAATCCTCCAGTACTCGGCGACGGGCGTTGGAGAGCTAGTCAAGGTCCGGGATACCGACCTCTACCGCTATGTCATGTCGTTCAACACGGCCCTCACGCACGACCAGGTCGCGCCGACGCTGAATATCATCGGCATCGCCGTCACGTCGATGCTTAAAAGCAGGCATATCGAGCGGAAGAGCGCGCAGCTTGAAAAAGACCTCGACAAGGCTCGCGAGATTCAACGGAGCATTCTTCCCGAGCACGAGCTTCGGTTCCACAATTTTGAGCTGTTCGGCATTTCAGTGGCGGACAGGGTCGTCGGAGGGGACTTTTTCGATTATATCGTCAGCGATGAAAACGACCGGATCGGCATCGTCATCGGCGACGCGGCGAGCAAAGGGATTTCGGCTGCGGTACAGGCCCTGTATGTCTCCGGTGCGCTCCGGATGGGGGCGTCCTATCAGACAAAAATCACTGCGCTGATCCGCAACCTCAACACGCTCGTGCACCGGGCATTCAGCGACGACCGGTTCCTGACCCTCTTCTATGCCGAGCTGATCAACGATAAACAGGGGCTGTGCGTCTACGTGAATGCCGGTCACCCCAACCCCATTCTCTACCGGGCAAAAACGAATTCGACGGAAACCCTCGAGTCGACCGGGAATGTTATCGGTCCCTTTCCCGATCAGGTGTTCAGAAGCGAAGGGGCGATGATCGGCAAAGGGGATGTGCTTCTCCTGTTCACGGACGGAGTGCCGGAAACCATGAACGCGGACGGAAATCAGTACTCCGAAAAACGTTTGACGGACAAGCTGATGGAATTGAAGCATGAAGCGGCAAAGGATATCGCCCGGTTGATCCTGGAGGATGTCCAAAAATTCTCCGCGAAAGGGAAATACTCGGACGACAGGACAATCGTTGTCGTGAAAAGAACCAAGTAGGATGTGGAGCAAATGAAAGATTAAATATTAAGAATTAAAAATGCGACCATGATTCCCCCTTTTTTTATTTTTAGCTATCAATTTCTGGAAGCTATCTCAAAAATTCATCATGACTTCATTCTGAAGGAGCATAGCCAGATCATCGTCATTCAGGACGACGAGAACGGAAGTCGGATCCATGTAATCCAACGTGATGCCTTCGGCTTTCGTCGCTGCGCTCCTCAGGAAATTTGCATGCACATTCTGCGTTGGAACTGTCTTTGAGGCGGCATCTCATGTTCCTTTGCTCTCCATTTTTCATCTTTGCACTTTAATTGTTAATCTTTTCTCTTGTTTCCCGTTGCAAAAATAATTCCCAAGATTGATGCCATTCACGGCGACGTTCGGGTGGATAACTATTTTTGGTTGAGAGATAAAACCAACCCGGACGTCATCGCTTATCTTGAATCGGAGAACCAGTACACCGAATCGGTGATGAAGCCAGCCGAGGGTTTGCACGGTGAACTCTACAAGGAAATTCTCCGCCGCATCAAGCAGACCGACCTGAGTGTACCGTATCAGTACGGCGATTATTGGTATTACACACGCACCGAAGAAGGAAAACAATACCCGATTCATTGCCGCAAACAGGGCACGCTTGAGGAACCGGAAGAGATCACGCTTGACCTGAACGAGCTCGCCCAAGGGCGCCAATTCCTCTCCCTTGGTTTGTACAGAATCAGTGATGACGGAAAGTTGCTGCTGTACTCCCTGGATACGACCGGTTTCCGAGAATACAAAGGATTCGTCAAGGACCTCCAGACGGGGACAAATTTGCCGGATGAACTCGGGCAGGTGAACAGTGCAGAATGGGCATCGGATAACAGAACGATTTTCTACGTGAAAGAGGACGCTGCAAAGCGTCCGTATAGACTGCAGCGGCATGTCCTTGGGAATTCCCGGGATGATGTGTTGTATGAAGAAACGGACGAGCTCTACAGAGCGTGGGTTGGCCGTTCGAACGACCGCAAGTATATTTTTCTCTCTTCAGAAAGTTCGGTCACAAGCGAGGTCCGTTACCTTCCGAGCGGCGAGGTCAACGGCAGGTTTACACTGGTGATGCCGAGAGAAGAGGGGCATGAGTATTCCGTCGAACACCGCGAAGGTCTCTTCTACATCCGGACGAACAAAAATGCAAAGAATTTCCGGCTTGTAGCAACCCCGGTTGAAAACCCCTCCCCGGAACGGTGGACGGAAATCCTTCCGCACCGGAAAGAGGTCAAGCTGGAGGATGCCGCATTGTTTAAGGACCATGCGGTTTTTTACGAACGGGCGAATGCTCTCAACGTCCTGCGCGTCCTGGATTTCCGGACGCATACGATCCGCCAGATCAATTTTCCCGAGCCGGTCTATTCGGCTTTCCCCGGAGCCAACCCCGAATTCAGCACCGCGAAATTCCGCTACAGTTACCAATCGTTCATTACGCCGAGTTCGGTGTTCGAATACAATATGGATTCGGGGGAGATCGTCTTACTGAAGCAGACTGAAGTCCTCGGCGGATACGACCCGTCCCAATTCGTCTCGGAACGGATCTGGGCAAAGGCGTCCGACCGGACGCTGGTGCCGATATCGCTCGTCTATAAAAGAGGAATAAAAAAGGACGGTTCGCATCCGCTGCTGCTCTACGGGTACGGTTCGTACGGCATTTCGATTCCCGTCGATTTCTCGATCCCCCGTCTGAGCCTGCTCGAACGGGGAGTTGTCTTCGCGCTCGCGCATGTCCGGGGGGGCGGAGATATGGGAGAAGAATGGCGCGACGACGGCAAGATGATGAAGAAGAAAAATACGTTCACGGATTTTATCGCGTGCGCCGAGCATGTGGTCGCCGCCGGCTACACATCGCACGACCGGCTTGCCATTCAGGGAGGGAGCGCCGGCGGACTGCTCATCGGCGCCGTGCTGAATATGCGCCCCGACCTTTGCAAAGCGGCTCACCTTGCCGTTCCGTTCGTTGACGTCGTGAACACGATGCTTGACGCGTCGTTGCCGCTGACCGTCGGCGAGTATCTCGAATGGGGGAACCCGAACGTGAAAGAAGAGTATGAGTACATGAAATCGTATTGCCCCTACACCAACATCGAAGCAAAAACGTATCCTGCCATGCTCATCACCTCCTCGCTGAACGACAGCCAGGTCATGTTTTGGGAGCCGGCGAAGTATACGGCCAAAATGCGGGCAATGAGAACAGATTCCAACACGCTCCTTCTAAAAATGAATATGGGAGCGGGGCACGGCGGCGCATCGGGACGCTACGATGCATACAAAGAACAGGCGTTTGTCAACGCTTTCTTGTTGAGGGAATTGGGGATTGCCGGGTGAGCTGCGTTTTAATGTCCAAAACCGTGGAAGCAGGAATCTTTGGGGCAAGATGAGCGGTCGCGGCGGAGTCGAAGAGCAGAGCGTGCCCCGTTCTCTTTACTCCGTTCATCCGTTCAAAGGACCCCGCTTCCGGCACTTTGATTGATTCTCTCTCGCGGAATTTCTATATTCACGCAGCAAAATTTCAAAGAACAATCTTACTCATCGACCATCCGGAGGTTCTATGAAATACAAGGCACTTTCTCTCATTGCGCTTTTCGCTGCATTTGCTTTATCTTCGGCGGGCGCTGATGCACAGCTCAAGAAAAGAATCGCAGTTTCTCGTTTTGACGACCGGTCCGGAAGCGGATACAGCCACGTCGGCATCGGGGTTGCGGATATGCTGACCACGGCCCTGGTAAAATCGGGGAAGTTCATCGTGATCGAGCGGGCGGAATTCGACAAGGTGCTTGAAGAACAAAAACTCGGACAGTCGGGCGTGGTGACGCCCGAGTCGGCCCCTAAAGTCGGAAAGGCGCTCGGCGTCGAACTCCTCGTCATCGGCAGCGTCAGCGAATTCGGGACGAAACAGAATACGGTCGGGGGGGGCGTTTCGATCTTCGGCGGCGGCATCACCAAAAAGACGGCCCATGCGGCAGTCGATATTCGCCTGGTGAATACGACCTCCGGCGAAGTGATCGCGGCGGAAAAAGAAGAGGGGTCGGAATCGACGACCGGCGTCAGCGTCCGGTACGACGATATGGACTTCAGCGATGTCAGCAACTGGAACGACACCGATATCGGCAAGGCGTGCCGCGAAGCGGTCGACAACTGCGTGAAGCTCATCACGGACAATATGGAGAAGGTCCCCTGGTCCGGCAAAGTTCTGAAGGTCAACACCGACGGGACGCTCCTTATGAAACCCGGCTCCGAAGGAAACGTCACGATCGGACAAGAATTCGACATCTATCGCGAGGGGGAAGAGTTGAAAGACCCCGATACCGGCGCATCGCTCGGCTCCGAAGAGACCAAAGTCGGCTCCATCAAAGTCATCGAAGATGCGCTGAAAGGAAAGGCGAGCAAAGCGACGATCACCGACGGGAAGGACATCAAGGCGGGGGATATCGTGAGGGTGAAGAAGTGATTTAGAAGCTAGAATTCAAAAAACAGAATACAGAAGGCAGAATTCAGAATACAGAGCTTAGTCTTCTGACTCCTGTCTTCTTTATTCTGCGTCCGACACACAGAAATGATATCTCGTAACATATGAACACATTCGAATGGACCCCCGAGCTCCGGTTTCTTGTTGCGCTGGCGCTCGGGTTCCTCGTTGGGCTCGAACGGGAAAGCACGAAGCTCGAAGAACAGAAAATGGTGTTTGGGGGAGTGCGGACGCATCCGATCATCAGCATGCTCGGTTTCGGCTGCGCATGGTTCTACAAGATCGGCGCACCACTCATGCTTCCGGTCGGCCTGATCTCCATCGCCGCGCTGACGTCGATCGCGTACATCGCAAAGATCAAAGTTGAACGCTTCGGGTCGACGAGCGAGATCTCAGCGCTGTTAACGTTCGTCACAGGAGCGCTCGCGCTTCTTGTGGACGTCTGGATCGCGATGGCGATCGGCGTCGTCAACACGATCCTTCTCTCCGAAAAAGCCGCGCTCGAATCGTACGTCGAACGGCTTAACAAGGTAGAATTTCTTGCGACGGTCAAGTTCCTCTTGGTCACCGTCATCATCCTCCCGGTGCTTCCGAACGAGGAATACACCAGCTTCAAGCTCAACCCTACCCGCATCTGGCAGATCGTCATTCTCGTCTCCTCGATCGGTTTTGTCGGCTACTTCCTGTCAAAAAAATTTGGACAGAAGGTCGGCATGTGGCTGTCGGGGGCTCTCGGAGGCGCAGTTTCGAGCACGGCGCTGACGATGGCGGTTGGACGCATCGCCCAGAAGAATCCTTCGCGCGCAAACGAAGCGCTTCAGGCGGCGGTCCTTGCGGGAAGTGTCATGTACCTGCGTATTCTGATCCTTATCTGGCTCATCAACGGGTCGATCATTCCGATCCTCGGATGGAGACTCGTCGTTCTTTTTTTTATCGGGGTTGCGTTGTCCGCGAGGATCGCATGGCAGAATTCCAAAGGCGGTGAGAATTCAATTCCGGCACCGCAAAACCCGTTCGAGATCCGGCCGGCAATGGCGTTCGCCGCCTTGTTCGTGATCCTTTCTGTCGTGACCGGGCTTGTCCAAAAGAACATCGGCAACGCGGGAGTCCTCGGGCTTGCGGGGATCGTCGGCGTGACCGATATCGATCCGTTCATTCTCTCGCTCGTCCACGACGCAACCGCCGTTTCGACGATCGTCGTTCCCGCCGTCATCATTGCGATGATGAGCAACACGATCGCGAAAGGGGCATACTTCGCAGTCCTCTCTCCATCAACCAGAAAACAAACGGCGTTGACATACGGGCTGTGGGCGCTCCTCCATGTGCCGCTGATCGTCATCGGTACATAGTGCCCCCTGGCAACATTCCACTTTTAATCCAATCCCCTGATGAGAAAAATTAACTTCGTCATATTCTTTTCCGTAGCGCTGTCGGTTTACGCGCTCATCAACTATTATATTTTCATCAGGGAGTGGGAAGCCGGCGGATTTCAATCAACATGGCGGACGGTCTACATTGCGGCATTTCTCATTCTCTCGGTCTCGTTCATCGCGGGAAGGATGCTCGAGCGGATATCGCTTTCGTGGCTGAGCAGCACGCTGGTCTTGCTCGGGTCGTTCTGGCTCGCCGCAATGGTCTACTTTCTTCTGTTCGCATTCGCGATCGACATCCTGCGGCTGTTGAATTTTATCGTTCCATTTTTTCCCGCGGCGATTACTGCGAACCCAGAGCGAACGAAGGAAGTTACCTCACTGGCCGTCGTCGCCGTCGTCGCCGTTATCGTGCTTGGCGGTTATATCAACGCCCGCTCGCCGCGCATCAAAACTCTGAAGCTCGATATCCCCAAGAACGGGTATGGGATGAAGTCGCTCAACATTGCCGTCGCCTCGGACATCCATCTCGGGACGATCGTCTGCAAATTCAAGCTCGAGAGAATTGTCGAGCGGATCAATTCACTCAAACCCGATCTCGTCCTTCTTCCCGGGGATGTCGTGGATGAGGATATCGGTCCGGTCATCAGAAATAATCTCGGCGAAACGCTCAGAAAGATCCGGTCGACATACGGCGTTATCGCGATCACCGGCAACCATGAGTATATCGGCGGAGTGGAGCCGGCATGCAAGTACCTCGTCGAACACGGCATCACCATGCTGCGGGATGCCTGGGTGAAGGTCGCCGACAGCGTGTATGTGGTCGGAAGGGAAGATATCAGCATCCGCGGTTTCACCGGAAAGACGCGCAAGCCGCTGGCGGAGTTGATGACGGGAGTCGATAAAACCTGCCCCGTCATCCTGATGGACCATCAGCCGTTTCGCCTTGCCGAAGCGGAAGAGAACGGCGCCGATCTGCAGCTTTCCGGGCATACGCATCACGGACAATTGTGGCCGTTCAATTTTATTACGAAGAAAGTCTATGAGCTCAGCTGGGGCTATAAGAAAAAAGGGAACACCCATTATTATGTTTCGTGCGGGGTCGGAACATGGGGACCGCCCATCCGGACGGGGAACAGGCCGGAGATCATCAACATCCAACTTCAGTTCGAGTAACACGCACCCGGGGATTCTCAAACTGCAACGCTGCCAGCCCGTCATCTCGGTAGTAGGTTCTTTTGAATAGATGGACGGATTGAAGGAAACAATCAAGCTGTAGCCCTTCGACTCCGCCGCGACGGCTCATCCTGTCCCTACAGGACCCCTTCGGGGAGCAAGCGGAGCGCGCCGCGGCTCCGCTCAGGGTGAACATTTTCTCTCGTTCCCAATCTCCGATCGGGAACAGAGAGATCTCCTCAGCCGAAAGACGAGTTACCGAAGCCGCTCCCAAACAGAGTTTGGGAGCGAGAGTGGGAATCCTCAATCTGCAACATCACCGGCCCGTCATCTCCCTTGACTTTCATCTCCCTTTCTCACACATTGTCCTGAATTTTTCCCCCCTCCGAAATAGCCGATTACTGTGACTTGAAATTTTCAGACCTCGGGCATCGTGTTCACCCGAGAATTGACCTCTTCATTTTTGTTGAAGGAACTGTCAATGAGGGAAAGCTCATCGACGATGAACCGCACGCCCATGGTTGATTCCCCGGCAACGGTGATCCCGCCGGCCAAACCGCGGCTCGATTCTATCGATTTTCTCCGCGGCCTTGTGATGGTGGTGATGGCGCTCGACCACACCCGCGATTTCTTTTCTTACTACCGGTTCGACCCCCTCGATCTTTCAAAAACTTCTTTATTGCTTTTCCTGACCCGATGGATCACTCACTACTGCGCGCCGGTCTTTGTTTTTCTTGCGGGAACGGGAGCGTTCCTCTCCGGGTCGCGCGGCAAAACAAAGCCGGAACTCTCGAAATTTTTGCTCACACGGGGACTGTGGCTGATCGTCCTCGAATTTACGGTGATCCGTTTCGGCTGGCTTTTTAACGTCGATTATATGCTCTCCTTCGGCCAGGTGATCTGGGTGATCGGTGTTTCGATGATCGTCCTGTCCGGGTTGATCTACCTCCCGACGACGGCGGTCGCTATCTTCGGCGTGGCGATGATCGCGCTCCATAATTTGCTCGACCCGGTCACGCCCGCGCAGATGGGGATCTTCGGCTGGCCGTGGCAGATCATCCACAGCGGCGGGTTTTTCTTCTACCGGCCGAATTACGTCTATATCGCGCTGTATCCCCTCATCCCATGGGTCGGCGTGATGGCGGCGGGATACGGTTTCGGGACGATGATGTTGAAAGAGGAACATCTTCGAAAGAAAATACTCCTGCGTCTCGGGCTTGGAATGATCCTCGCGTTCATCGTCATCCGCGCGACGAATCTTTACGGCGACCCGGTTCCCTGGTCCGCACAGAGGAATTTTGTCTTCACGGTCCTATCGTTCATCAAATGTGAAAAATATCCGCCGTCGCTCCTTTATCTCCTCATGACCCTCGGTCCGGCGATCGCGCTTCTTCCGGTGCTGGAAAAAATGAAAGGACGGCTTGCCGATTTCTTCGTGATCTTCGGCCGCGTTCCGATGTTCTATTATGTCCTTCATATTTATCTCATCCATTGTTTGGCGATCGTTGTCGCCGCGTTCACTGTTCACGATGTCGGCTTTCTTTTTTCAAACCAGCCCCCCGGTTCATGGGAGAACTCCTACGGGTTCGGCCTCGGATTCGTTTACCTCATCTGGGCCGCTGTCGTTGTGACCCTCTATCCTGCATGCCGCTGGTTCGCCGCGGTCAAGAAGCGGAGAAAAGATCCCTGGCTTAGCTATCTCTAGAGCCGGAATTCTCTCTCCGTTTCTTCAACACCTCATTGAATTCGCCGCATAAAAATCGTATTATGGTCATAATTCCGAAGCGTTTGCAATGTCTTCCCACTGCCACATATAAGGAAAATCATTAATGAAGTATACTTTAGTTCTCGCAGCCATCGTCCTCAGCTTCGTTTTCTCCTCATGTCAGAATGCCCAACAACACAGAACAGAATTAAAGACCCTGCAGGACAGTGTAAGCTACGGCATGGGAGTTGATTTTGAGAGGAATTTTTTGAAACCAAGGATGATGGAGCTGAACCCGGACGCGTTCGCCCAGGCGCTCAAAGACATGAACGGCGACGGCAAGTCGATCCTGACCGACGAACAATTCCGGTCGGCAATGATGGATTTTCAAACGGAAATGATGGCAACGCACGCCGAGAAAATGAAAGCGGCCGGAGAGAAAAATAAAAAGGAAGGGGAAGCTTTTCTTGCGGAAAATAAAAAGAAAGAAGGAGTGATAACGCTTCCAAGCGGCCTCCAATATAAAGTCATCACGATGGGAAACGGTGAGAAGCCGAAGTCGCAGGATCAGGTATCGGTCAACTACCGCGGGACGCTGGTCGACGGAACGGAGTTCGACAACTCGGCCAAGACTGGCAAGCCTGGGGTTTTTCCCGTGCACGGGATCATTAAAGGATTATCGGAGGCTTTGCAATTGATGCCGGTTGGGTCGAAATGGGAGGTCTATGTTCCGTCGGACCTGGCTTACGGACCGGATGGGCGCGGAATCCAGATCCTGCCGAACGCCGTGCTGATCTTTGATCTCGAGCTTCTGGGAATAGAAAAAGCTACCGCCGCGGGGCATTCACATTGATATGCCGAAAGAGCCAGGCAAGTATGAACGGATTTGGAGGACGATAAAACAGATTCCGAAAGGAAAAGTCGCGTCATATGCCGACGTCGCAGAGCTGACGGGGCTTCCCGGCCAGCAGCGGCTTGTCGGCTACGCGCTCCATCATCTTCCGCACGGCTCCGGCGTTCCATGGCAGCGGGTCATCAACGCACAGGGAAAAATTTCTTTCCCTCCTAAAACCGCACGACACAACAGGCAAAAAAAGCTGCTCGAAAAAGAGGGGGTGGTCTTTGTAAAGGGGAAAGTCGATCTTGAAAAATTCGGCGTCATGCACTGGCTTGAAAGGATGACAGCATGAAACGCAGCGAAAGCTCCGGCACCATCGAGGCTCTTCTCCAAACGATCGATGAATCGTACAACCAACACGCCTGGCATGGCGTGAATCTTCGCGGATCGATCAGGGGATTGACCGCTCCGCAGGCGGCATGGAGGCCGTCCCCCGCCAGGCACAACATTTGGGAAATTGTCGTTCATTGCGCTTACTGGAAATATGTTGTGCGGCGGAAATTGCTGGTGGAGAAAAAAGGAACGTTCCCCTTAAAAGGGAGCAATTGGTTCAAACGCCCCGTCGACGGCGCAGAAAAGGCATGGCGCACGGACATTGAGCTTCTTGAGCTCACTCATGAGCTTTTGCGTGAAGCGGTCGCCGGCCTCACAGCCTCCGACCTCAAACGACATCCCTCCGGAAGCAAATGGACAACCCTTCAAACGGTGTCCGGCATCGTTTCGCATGACGTGTACCACGCCGGCCAAATTCAATTGCTCAAGCGCCTTCAGAAAAAATAATCATCGCTGCAAAATTCTCATGTGAAAGGAAATTTCATGAAGATCCTCATCCCCCTCCTTGCGGCCGCCATCGTGTTTTCGCCCCCCCTCGCCGGCCAGGACCACTCGAACCTACTTGATAACACAACGCGTGACCTGCTGCATGAATCGCTCAGCGGCGAGCTGGCGAAAGAGCATGTCTACCAGATCACGCGGTGGCATCGGATTCAAGGATCGCGTCAATACAGAGATGCGGCGAACTATGTGCTCGGAAAGCTCCGGAGCTATGGTTTTTCGGAGAAGGACGCATACATTGAAACGTTCAAATCCGACGGCAAGACGACCTACCAAACATGGCAGTCGCCGTCCGGCTGGGATATTTCGTGGGCCGAGCTGCGCATGGTCGAGCCGTACGACGAACGGATCGTCGGCTATCCTGAAATTGCGATGAGCGTCATAACGTACTCGGATCCCGGCGACGTCACCGCCGAGCTTGTCTGGGTCGGCAGCGGCGAGAAGGATGAGGATTATACCGGCAAGGATGTGCGGGGAAAGATCGCGCTCGCGACAGGATACGGGGGCACCGTCCACCGTCTTGCAGTCCTGAAGTACGGCGCGAAGGCGGTCGTCTGTTTTCTTGATGACGACCGGGCAAAAGAACATCCCGACATGCTTCAATATACCGGCATGTGGCCGCGGACGGATGAATTGAGCCGCGTGACGTTCGGCTTCAACCTCACGAACAGGCAGGGGACGAAACTCCGCGACATGCTCCTGGCGGGGAAAAAGGTCGTCGTGCACGGGCAGGTGAAAGGGATAGGCCTCGAACCGTATTTCATGGATGTCGTCGTCGCGCACATTCGGGGGACGGAACATCCTGAAGAAGAAATGGTCTTCAGCGCACACCTCGACCACCCGAAGGAATCTTCCAACGACAACGCGAGCGGCTCGGGGGCGATTCTTGACATCGCGCGGACATTAAAAGAGTTGACCGACAACGGGCGGCTGGCGAAACCGAAGCGATCGTTCCGGTTCATTTGGGTCCCCGAATGGAACGGCACGATGCCGTACATCGACTCGCATCCCGAGCTTGTCGGCCCGGAGCTTGGAGGGAAATTCCTTGCCAATATGAATCTCGATATGGTCGGTGAGAACCTCGACCTTCTCCATTCGGAGATGGGTATAACAAGGACGCCGGATTCGAACCCGTCCGCTCTCAACGATGTCGTAGAGAATATGGCGCACATGGTGGACGGGATGGACATCCGGACGCCGCGCGGCAGCCTGTCGCAATTCAACTACCGCATCACACCGTACGAAGGGGGGAGCGACCACATGATGTTCATCGACAGAAAGATTCCGGGGGTCATGTTCAGCCACTCGGATTATACCCACCATACGTCGGAAGACACGCCGGACAAAGTCGACCCGGTCGAGTTGGAACGCACGGAGATCATTTCAACGAGCACGATGTTGTATCTCGCGAACCTCGGCGATGATCAGGCTGTTGACCTCGTTCACCTGACCTACGCAAACTCTGCAAAGCGCTTGGCGGACGCCGGAAGACGAGCGCTCCAATATATTGTGTCAGCATCGGCACAGAATGTGGGCACCGCATGGAATGATGCGCTCAATCTTGTTGGCCATCGGGCTGGATGGGAGATCCGGACCCTTGAATCGATCTTGACCTTCAACAAAAGCGGCAATGTTGGAAGCGAGATCTCTGCAGCCAGCAATGAGCTCAGGCATCAGGAGGAATATTTTGTCCAGGAGCTTCGGAAAGCCGCATTGCACCGCGGTGCGAACGGGAACTCTGCCGCCGAAAATCCCGACACGCGCATCCCCGTTCGCCTGACAAGAGGTCCACTCGATTTCGGCCTTCCTGCCAGCAAGTTGAAGGGAAGCGATTCGCTCTATTATTCTTCGCCCGACTTCACGCTTGGCGGCGATGAGCGGTTCGAACTCGTGAACTTTATCGACGGAAAGAACAATGTCTCGGAAATCAGGAATGCACTCAGCGCCGAGTACTCGCCGGTGCCGACGAGAGCGGTCGCTCATTATCTGGACGACCTTGTGAAGGTCGGGGTGGTCAAGTGGAAGTGAAAAAATAAGCTTGGTATACCGAATTCGGTATTTTGGCTGTTGAGCGTCCCCGGGATGCATTCATGAAAAAATATCTCGTTTTCTTTTTTCTCTTCTTCATCTCCGCTGCGCCCCCTGCTCATCGCGTGACCGGAATGTACCGGCTCCATGCCGGGATGAGGGAAGGCTTCAACGTATGGATCGTCGACGGCGCCGCCGTCCGGCGGGAAATATATCCCGAGTTTTTATACGGCGGAAATCCGCAGCGGTATCCGTTTATTCCTCAAAAAGAAATCTGGATCGATAATGCGATCAGTTGTGAGGAATACGAATACACCGTTGCTCACGAGCTGCTCGAACGGTCGCTGATGGCGAAGCGGGGGATCTCGTACGATAATGCGCACGGTCAAGCGCTTGAGCTTGAACGGAGCATGCGGCGAGCGGACGATTCGCTCTCCCGGGCACACGAGAAAGAAGTTCCCCGTGTTTCGCCGACCGATTGCGACGGCGTAAAGGAGATCGCATCCCTCCCCGATTCGATAAGCCTTCACAACATCTACAGGGTATTCCTGGGGGAGCGGGATGATATGTCGATCTGGATCGTCGACGGGGCAGCGGTCCGCCGCGACATTTATCCCGATTTTGGTTTGAGCGACAACGATCTGGCTTGCCGCTTCATCCCTCAAAATGAGATCTGGATCGACGGGCAAATATCGTGCGAAGAGACCGAATTTTCCGTCGCGACGGAACTTTACGAGCGAGCGTTGATGGCAAAAGGAGTTTCGTACGATAATGCGTATGAACAGGCTCTCCAAGCGATCGGTGAATCCCGGAAGAAGGCCGTTGACACTGCGCGGCAAAAGCCTCCGCTATCCGTCCCGCTGATCTTGGACCGGGAGAAAGGAACCGGGGATGAAAAATGAGTCCAGGCCGTTTCCCAACTCAAGCATCGGAAAAAGGTGATATCCTATTTTGGCCAGTGATTTTTTTAATTTGGATGGCAGGACTCACACTCCGTTTGTGTCAGAATGATATCCCTGAGGGATTTCACTCTCGCTCCCAAATTGAATTTGGAGGAGAGAATGGAAATTCTCAAACTGTATCACTACCGAAAATCCATTGAATAAATATGATATTTTTGTTACCTATGTACGGAAGTACATCAAAATAAATATTTTTTCTGTCTTGGTAAAAATATTGACCCTCCGAAGATATTTTTCGACATTTATACGTGTCCAACCGTTATGAAGATTGGGTGGAAAGAGATGGGAGGTTAATCATGTTCTCATTCTCATCAATCGTTCGTAACAGAATCCTATCTATGCGGCCCGGCGAACTAACCAATCTCGATCGCGTTACTGCAACGATAGTCAACCGAAAAAGTGGTATTGGACTTTATCACTACAATAAGTTGACCTATCTCGTAGAATTTCTTTTCATCAAGAATTTTGGGAAAAGACTTTCAGGGGAGAAGTTTATCAAATATCCACATGGTCCGGTGATTGCAAATTATCACAAGCAAATAGAGAAACTCTGTGGCCATTCAATTTTTAGCGTGGATCTCAAGGAACTGCGAAAAAAGAGGAGTTTTGAGGATTCAGAAAAGGCAAAAGTATCAATTCAAAAAACCGGCACAACTGAAGAATATCTTTATCCAACCTCAATAGTTCAGGATTTCATTTATGGGGTCGTTGACAAGTATGGTGAGTATTCTACCGATGAATTAGAAAGAATCGTGTATTCGACTGCTCCAGTAATCAACTACAAGAATTCGCTTTTCAAAAAGGTAACGGGAGGATATGTTTTGGTAGGTGATTGCATCACAATGAAAGACTATAAGAATCCAATTACGGAGGGGAGAAAAAGGGCGTTAGAGCATTTAGAAAAATATCCTACGGTGAACTGGAAACAGCAAAAAGAACTAATTAGGGAGTTTGCACCGTTGGAGAATTTGCGCCCTCAGCATGATCCCTAAAATTAGACTACCACAGCCCAGAGAGGTGTGGTCTGCAATTGACAAAGACATCAAGCTTCACGACACCAAGAGAGTTTTTAAGGGGCCGCGCTTTGTTCTTGTTGTCATGTTAAGGGACTTGGTTGAAGACCACGAATCCATTTTCAATATAATTCCTTTGTCTGCTTCTGCTAAACCAGACCGCCTTACATTTCCAATTCATAAGGGGTACGAAGATATCGCCCAGGGCTTTAATCCCAAAGAATCATCATGTGCGGTTGTGAATTTTTATCAACCGTTTGAATTTCCTTCTTTTAAGCACTATAAAGGAAGAATTGATGAGACTACGTACGAGGCAATCAAAACACTTCTTTGCAAAGAAGTAATTGGCTATAATGACCTTGATTATAGCATATAATCCAAATTTTTCTCCTCAAAAATCCCCTCGCCGGCTCTAACCGCTTCGCCCTTCCGAAAAGGCCGAACCACGACCCAAGACTCGCTCTCTCGAATATGCCGCGCATTCGGATTCTCTGCAATTTTGTAAATAGACCACTTGTCCGGTGTTCGCATTGATTTTGCCAGTGCATACGCTTCTTCTCTGGAAAGCCATTTACTAAGGCAAAACATTAGTTGTTTCTCTTTCAGGTTTTTCTCATTACCTTTATTCATACCACTCCAAAAATATTAGGGGAACGCCAAATGGGAAAAAAACACGCAAAGAGAGCCGCAAACAGCCCCAATAAAAAGATAGCCGAAAAACCTGCCAATACCCCTTTTTTGACAGAAGGCGATTCGCCAACAATGACAAGCGAAGACCAAAAGGATGAAAAAGCATATGAGATAAATCACCCTTGGCTGTCTGATTTCAAGAAAAATCGCTCCGCTTATATTTTGGGATTTGTAACCATCTGTCTTGTTATTACCAGTGGCATACAAACATGCATATCTAAAGTTGCTACCGATGCCGAACTTCGAGCTTATGTCGGAGTAAGCCGAATCGATACTCTTTATTTCAAAAAGCCATATGAAATGGCTAAGATTTCTATTACAAATAGTGGTAAGACTCCCGCCAAAAAGGTAACCATCACCTACATATTTGAATACTTGGCGAGAGATACTCTCGCATATATTGATAGTATGTTTCTGGCAGGAGGAATTGATAAAGAAATGTATAGTCTTTCTCCTGGAGAAACTTACGTTCTCCCCGTAAGGCCTACAATGGTCGATCAACCTGACTCCTGTAAGTGGTGGGTTCCAGATACCGCTCATAACGCAAGACAGGTTTACGGGAAGATTGTTTACTTTGACAATCGGGACGTGAAACATCGAACGGTTTTCGCGTTCCAATGGGAGTTCTTGACCAAAAGCTACCGAAGGGTCGGTGGAATGAACTACTTCGACGATGATCAGGAAGATCCACAGGGAGAGAGGTATCCCTTTAAGGATAAAAAATAGGGTATGCCAAATTCCTCTCCCTGAAAATTTGCATCCCGATTCCGTTTCAAATTAAAGGCTCCTCTCAAACTGGAACACCACCGAAAAGCGAGCTCAATTTGAAACCGTCTGATTTTTGCTTACATTCACAACTGTTTTCGTGCTGTCCGGCGGAAATTTGGAATGATGCTAATCTCACGTTCAATTAGAAGAAGGACCAATTCCATGAAACGTTCACTCTTGCTTTGCACAATGCTTGTGCTGTTCGTTCAGCTTGCGCTCTCTGCCGAAGGGGGATACAAAGATCCGCAGACGCCGGTTGAGAAACGGATCGACGATTTGATTTCAAAAATGACGCTTGAAGAAAAGATCGACATGCTGGGAGGAACCGGATTCGGCACGAAACCGAATGCACGCCTCGGCATTCCTGAGCTGAAAATGACCGACGGCCCTGTAGGAGTCCGATGGGGAACCTCCACGGCGTTTCCGGTGGCGGTCATGCTTGCGTCGACGTGGGACACATCGCTGGCGGCAAAATACGGATGGGCGATCTCGCAGGAGGTGAAGGCCAAAGACCGCAACGTCATCCTCGGGCCATGCATCAACATCAATCGCGTCCCTCAAGGGGGAAGAAATTTTGAGAGCTACGGCGAAGATCCGTACCTCACTTCCCGTGTCGCTGTGTCGTATGTCCGGGGAGTCCAGAGCGGCAACGTCGCTGCCACGGTCAAACATTACGCCACGAATAATCAGGAATTTGAGCGTGATATCATCAACAACAAGGTCGGCATGCGTGCGCTGTACGAAATATATCTTCCCGGATTCAAAGCGGCCGTTGAAGAGGGAGGGGCTCTCGCGATCATGGCAGCATACAACAAACTGAACGGATCCTTCTGTGCCGAAAATACATTCCTTCTTCAACAAGCGCTGAAAAAAGAATGGCAGTTCCAGGGGCTCGCGATGTCCGATTGGGGAGCGGTGCACAGCACGCTCGCAACAGCAAATAACGGACTCGACCTTGAAATGCCGACCGGGGACTTCCTCAACAAAGAAAAGCTTATGCCGCTGATCAAGGAAGGCAAAGTCACGGAGGCGACGATCGACGATAAAATCAGACGCATCCTCCGCGTGATGTTCCGCCTCGGACTCTTCGATGCCGTTCCGTCCGAGAAGCCGCAGGCCGACGCCGCTCCGCAGCGTTCCGTTGCATTGGATGTCGCGCGCGGGGGAATCGTCCTGCTCAAGAACGACAATAATGCGCTCCCTCTTTCCATCTCGTCGCTGAAATCGGTTGCGGTTATCGGTCCGAACGCCAACGTCGCCCGCACCGGCGGCGGAGGCAGCTCGATGGTGAATCCATCTCCCGCTGAATCGCCGCTCGCCGCGTTGAGAAGGATGTTCGGAAAAGCTGTGACCTTCAATTATTTGATCGGAGCGGAAATGCCGGGAGCGATCACGCCGATCAGTTCCGATCTGCTCTCACCTCCGAACGAGCCGGGTAAAAAAGGCTTGCTCGGAGAATATTTTAACAATGAAGATCTGCACGGAGAACCGGCGCTCCGCCGTGTTGACTCGACCGTGAATTTCGACTGGGGTGATGGAAGTCCGGCCCCCGGAGTAATCGGCGTCGACAGCTTTTCCGTCCGGTGGACCGGGACGCTCCATGCAGCTGAATCCGGCACGTTCGAATTTTCAGTATCGACCGACGACGGCGTCCGTTTTTATATCAACGATACGCTGTTGATCGACAACTGGAGCCAGCATGCCGAGGAAGCCCGGACCATCAATTACGTGATGGAAGCGGGAAAATCGTACGACATTAAAATGGAATATTATGAAAATCAGGGGGGCGCGGTCGCGCGGCTCGGGCTTGCAAAACCGAGCGAGGATAAAATACCCGGAGTCGTCGCCCTCGCGCAAAAGAGCGATGCGGCGATACTGTTTGTGGGCGATTCGCAGCTGCAGGAATCAGAAGGGTTTGACCGTCCGACGATCGATCTGCCGGCGGCCCAGGTGAATTTGATCAATGCTGTGACAAAAGCGAATCCCCGCACGATCGTCGTGCTCGAAGCCGGGGCGCAGATCGTGATGGAAGACTGGGTTAACCACGTCAGCGCTCTTGTAGAAGCATGGTATCCGGGGCAGGAGGGAGCCCAGGCAATTGCGGAAGTCCTCTCCGGAGCGGTCGATCCGTCGGGCAAACTCCCCGTCACCTTCCCGAAGAAATGGGAAGATTGTTCGGCGTACGGTTCATATCCGGGAGCCAATCACGAGACGGAATACAACGACGGCATCCTTGTCGGCTATCGCCATTTCGACACGAAGAAGATCGATGTCCGATTTCCGTTCGGCTATGGATTATCCTACACAAAATTCTCCATTACCGATCCAAAGGTTGTGCCTGCGGCTAATGGCGCAACTAATGAATACGCCGTGACCGTCAGCGTCGAGAATACCGGAAGTGTGGCCGGGGCGGAAGTTGTGGAGGTGTATGTCCATGACGACGGAGCGAAAGTTCTCCGGCCTGAGAAAGAACTAAAGGCCTTTGCAAAAGTCTTCCTGCAGCCGAAAGAGAAAAAGGAAGTTACGCTCCATCTCGGTAACAGCTCGTTTGCGTATTATGACGATGTGAAAGCCGAATGGGCAACATCGAAAGGTACGTATCAAATCCTGATCGGAACATCGTCGCGAGATCTGCCGTTGAAGGAAACGATACAATTGAAGTAACGGAGGGGCGTGCTTTGCGAGTCTCGCTCCCAATCTCCGATTGGGAGCGCCGCACTCCAGGGATGCGGTATCTCGTTCTGAACGTCCGCGTTGGGAACAAAAGAAACAGGCTCTGAACCATGCCCAAACCCCGCGAAGAAAAACCGCTGACGATACAATGCCCGAATTGTCACCAGACAAACGAGCCCGATTTTAACGAAACGACGAAGCGGTATGTCTGCCCTCTTTGCGCAGCTCCTGTCGATGCCCAGGTGATCATCGAAAAGAAAAAACGGGGAATAAGATAACGATCCCTTTTCATGCCGCTGCGCCTTTGCCCCCCTTTCTTGCTTCTCTCCCCAATAATCGCTACACTTTTGCTGACAACGATTGCTCTTGTGCTGGCGTGATATATTCCCGCTTGTCTCACAATGGTAAGGAGTGTCATCATGGAAAAGCCGATCACACCAATGAAGTGTTGCTCCTTTTTCGTCTCTCTTTTGCTTGCCTTTGCCGGTCTCGGATGTCTTGCAAGTGAAATCACCGAGTACAAAATCACGATGAATGACGACGGAAAAAGCGGAACGATTGTTTCCACAATGCGTAATGTACAATCGGACGAGTCGGATCAGACAAAGCAGTCCAAAGACTTCGACGAAGCGATCCGCTCATGGAAGGGGGACGATTATCTTCTCGAACGGATGCACGACGGGCTGTATGTCAAAGAGCGGAGCCTGGCCATCGAGGACAGCGTCCTTGTCTGGACGGAAAAAGCGATTTTTGCCAATCTTGACGATGTCTTCAAGCACGAATTCCACAACGATACACTCCGGTTTGTGATCAAAGGGGATCAATCTCTCGTGGCGACGAACGGCGTTGTGATTCCGGGAAAAGACAGCACCGTCGTCTACTGGAATACCCTCACGACGAAAGAGATCCTGCTCACCACCAGAGAAAATAATTTTGCGCCGAAGTCCGATTTTGCCGCCCGGTTCAAGGCGTATCTTCATCAGAAGAATTAGAAATATCGTTCGCTGACCGATGTCTCAGACCTTTTCACAGAGCTTTCAAGCCGGCCGCAAAGCGATCCTTTCGCCCGGCACACTGTTCCTTCTGCTGTTTGCCTGCGCGAAATTATTGATTCATCTCTATACGAACGCCTTCGCCGGATACGGCATATTCCGCGATGAGCTCTACTATGCCGCATGCAGCGAGCATCTCAGCGCAGGGTACGTCGATCAGCCTCCTCTTTCCATCTTTATTTTAGTGGTGAACCGGTTTTTGTTCGGCGATTCGATCTTCGCAATCCGTCTGCTTCCCGCCATAGCGGGGGCGGCAACAGTTTTTCTTACCGGCCTTATGGCGCGGGAGCTCGGCGGCGGGAGGTTTGCTCAGGGGATCGCTTCGCTCGCCGCGTTGGTGTCGCTTATTCTTCTTGCGATGGACGGATTTTTTTCAATGAACGCATTCGATCTCCTCTTTTGGGCCTGGTCTGCGTACCTGCTTGTCCGTCTTGTAAACACCGGCGATAAAAAATACTGGCTGCAGCTCGGATTCCTCCTGGGCCTGGGATTGCTGAATAAGATCAGCGTCCTCTGGCTCGGTCTGGGAATTTTGGCGGGCGTTGCCGCAACCTCGGAACGACGCTGGCTGAAGACCGAATATCCGTACATCGCCGGCGGAATCGCCTTCGCGCTGTTTCTTCCTTTTATTCTCTGGAACGCAGCGCACGGCCTGGCACATCTCGAATTCATCGGGAATGCATCGGGCCACAAATATTCCTCGCTCACGCCGATGATCTTTCTCAGCGGGCAGCTGCTTCTGCAAAACCCCGTCACTCTTCCGCTGTGGCTCGCCGGCCTTTTTTGGGTTCTCTTTTCGAGAACGGAAAAACGCTACCGCCTCTTGGGCTTTATCTATCTTACCGCAATGACCGTGCTGCTCGTGAACGGACACAGCAAACCGGAATACCTGTCTCCGGCGTATCCGGCTCTCTTCGCCGCCGGGGGCGTCGCGATTGAAAAGTGGACCTCATCGGGAATAGCGCGCTGGATTCGTCCCGTGTACGGCGTCGTTGTTGCCGCGGGAATTTTTTTAGCTCCGTTGGCTATTCCAATCTTACCAGTCGAGACGTACATCCGCTTCGCCGATCTTCTGGGGATAAAACCTTCAACTCCCGAAGGAAAGAAATTGGACAGTCTTCCTCAATTCTATGCGGACATGTTCGGGTGGGAAGAGAAAGCGGCGGCGGTGGCGAAGGTCTATCATTCGCTTTCTCCGCAGGACCAGGCGGTCTGCGCGATCTTTGGGGATAATTACGGCCGGTGCGGTGCGATCGATTATTATTCCAAGAAGTATGACCTGCCCAAAGCGATCGGTCCGCACAACAATTATTGGCTCTGGGGGCCGCGCAATTATACCGGTGAGCTTGTTATTATTCTCGGCGGAGACTTGAAAGGGAAGACCGATAGATTTGAAAGTGTGACGATCGCGGATACCGTGAGAAGTAAATATGCGATGCCGTATGAAAACAACCTCGCCATCTATGTCTGCCGGAATCTAAAGGTGCCCCTCCGGGAATTGTGGCCGCAATTAAAGCATTATGAATGATCGTCGAACGGCAATTGCCGAATGGCGAATGTCCGCCGTTACCGGCGCCCGGCAATTGTCACGAGTTCACCATGCGTAAGAATCAATCCCCCGATGAACAACATGGTTCTTCAACGTGACCTTCCATGAAAAAATAAAAAGTGCCGGAGTTGTCGGTTGCGGAGGAGCGGGATTTCCCTCGCATGTTAAGGCGGCATCCAACGCCGAATACGTTCTTGCAAATGGCGCGGAATGCGAACCTCTTCTTCATAAGGATCTGGAATTGCTGGTGCGGGAACCCGAGCCCGTTGTCCAGGGGATGGTTCAATTGATGTCATCGACGGGAGCGAAGAAAGGGATCCTGGGCGTCAAGAAAAAATACGAAGAACGGCTCGGCGCTGTGAAATCGTCGCTTGAAAGGACGAACATCGAACTGAGACTGCTTGGAGATTATTATCCGACAGGGGATGAATACATTCTGGTGTATGAGACGACGAAACGGCTCGTTCCGCCGCAGGGCATCCCTGCCGACATCGGCGTCATCGTCAACAATGTCGAGACATTGCGGAACATGTATTATGCGTCCGAAGGAGTTCCGGTCACCGCAAAATGCATTACGGTTGCGGGGGCGGTCAAAGAGCCGTCAACGTTTACCGTTCCCCTTGGGATCAGCTTCGCAGACGTTATTGCGGCGGCGGGGGGAGCAACGGTCACCGACTACGCTGTTTTCGTCAGCGGGATCATGATGGGAAAGCTCGCCACGGATATGTCCCTTCCGGTGACCAAAACTTGCGCCGGCCTGGTCGTTCTGCCTGTTGAACACCGGCTGATGACAAGGAAAAGTTTGCCCGAACAATCGAAGCATCGCATTGGGAAATCGGCGTGCGACCAGTGCAGTTACTGCACGGAGTTTTGCCCCCGGTATCTCTTGGGTTACGATGTGCAGCCGCACAAGGTCATGCGAAGCCTCAGCTTCACGGCATCCGGCCAAGATCTTTGGAACCAATGGGCGCAGCTCTGCTGCTCCTGCGGGCTCTGCACGCTGTACGCTTGTCCTGAAGATCTGTACCCGAAGGAAGCATGCGACAAGGCAAAGGTCGATCTCAAAGCAAAGGGAATAGCATGGAACGGCAGCCGGGACGTGAAACCTCATCCCATCTACGACGGGAGACACGTTCCGTTGAAACAACTTATCGGAAAACTTGGCGTAAAAGATTATGACGTGCCGGCCCATTATCGCGAAAGGAATTTTCGTCCGGAAAGCGTGCGGATACCCTTGTCCCAGCATATCGGAATGCCGGCGACTCCGGTTGTGAGATCCGGAAGCGCTGTGAAGGCAGGGGAAGTCATCGCTGATATTCCGGAAGGGAAACTCGGTGCGCGTATTCATGCCAGCATCCCGGGTATTGTCGCGCTGCGTGAAGGAGAAATTGTCATTGAACAAAAATAGACGCGAGGGAAAATCATGCCAGAAATGAATTCCATCGGCTTGATCGAACTTTCCAGCATTGCCGCCGGATATTTGGTTGGCGATGCGATGCTCAAGGCTGCGGACGTTGAATTGCTTCTCTCCCGCAGCATCTGTTCGGGGAAATACATCGTCATGGTCGGCGGCGACGTTGCTGCCGTTCGCGCGAGCGTCGATGGAGGCACAGTGAGCGGCACGGGTATGGTCATCGATTCATTCGTCATCCCTCACGTTCACAAAGATGTCTTCCCGGCGATTTCCGGAACATCGCAGGTTGAGGTCCTTGAGGCGCTTGGGATAGTCGAAGCCTTCAGCGTTGCTTCGTTGATCGAGGCGGCCGACGCCGCCGTAAAAACCGCGCGCGTCAAGCTCATTGAAATACGTCTCGCAATGGCGCTCGGCGGGAAAGCGTTTGTCACATTGACGGGAGATGTTGCCGCCGTCCGGTCGGCGGTTGATTCGGCAGGAGCAGTATGCGCAGAACGCGGCCTGCTTGTCAACAAAGTGGTCATCCCTAATCCGCGGAAAGAACTTCTGAAAGAAGTCCTTTAACAATTAACGATCAACAATGAGCAATGAACAAGAGTCATTGGGATCGAGTGCCGCTCCTTAATAGTTCATTGTTCATTGTCATTGGTCATTGAATTATGTCTTCTGATATCGTCCTTCGTACGATCAACCTCGGCAAGCGCTATAAGAACCGCTGGGCCGCAGAGGATGTGAACCTCGAGATCCGCCGCGGCGACGTCTTCGGATTTTTGGGCCCGAACGGCGCCGGCAAGAGCACGACCATCCGGATGATCTTTTCGCTCATTCAGCCGACGGCCGGTTCTGTAGAGCTGTTCGGCCATCTCCTCGAAAAAGAAAGGGAACAGGCGCTCGCAAAGGCGGCCGGCATCGTCGAAAAGCCCGATTTCTATCTGTATCTTACCGCGTACCGCAATATGGAGATCGCCGGCTCGCTGACGCTCGGGAAAACTCCCGAAAGAAAAAAGATCATGGAGTCGCTGGCGGCCGTCGGCCTCGATGACCGGCACGGGGACCGGGTGAAGACATTTTCGCACGGCATGAAACAGCGGCTCGGCATTGCGCAGGCGCTGCTCTGCGACCCGGAACTGATCGTGCTCGACGAGCCGACCAACGGCCTCGACCCGCAGGGAATGAAAGAAGTGCGCGAATTGATCGTTCGCCTCTCCAAAGAGAACGGCATGACCGTGTTCCTTTCGTCGCACCTCTTGAACGAAGTCGAACAGGTCGCGACACGCATGGCCATCATCAATAAAGGAAGGCTGGTGGTGCAGGGGAGCGTCGACGAGCTGCTACGCGCCAGCGCACACCGGATCCGGATCGTTGCGGAGCCTCAAAAGAAAGTGATGGGAATTTTGACGAAGTTGAAAAACGTCAGATCGCCGGAGGTGGAATCGCCGGGTATTGTCGCAACGGTCGAAACAAAAGATATTCCATCGGTCGTGGCGAAATTGGTGGCGGCCAAGTGCAAGGTCTTTTCTGTACAGGAGCAGCGGTCGCTGGAAAAATATTTCCTCTCGGTCACTGAAGAAAATGAGAACGATCATCGAACGCAGCTACCATGATTAATCTTCTTTACTACGAATTGTTCAAGACGTACGCAAAGTGGAGGACGTACATCGGGTTCATCGTCGTCGCGGTCATCATTCCCCTGGTGATGTGGGCGATGAAGGCCGAAGGGGGAAGGTTCATCCAGTATCAGATGCGGACGCTGCAGAGCGATTTCTTCATTACCGGCAATCTGTTCAACGGATGGGTCATCGCGCAGTTGATCATGAACAGCTTGTGGGTGCACGTGCCGTTTCTTATCAGCCTCGTCGCGGGCGACCAGCTCGCCGGGGAAGCGACGGCCGGGACCTTCCGCCTGACGCTCATCCGCCCCGTCTCGAGGGACCGCATTCTCAATTCCAAGTACATTACGACGTTGCTCTATACCGCGTCCCTCGTCTGTTCGATCGCTCTGCTCAGCGTCGGACTCGGTCTTGCACTCTTCGGCAGCGGCGACCTTCTCGCCATCGACCGGGACACGCTGACGATCCTGCCGGAATCGCAGATGTGGACGCGGTTTGCCCTCGCGTACGGCCTTGCGATCGTTTCGATGTGGGTCGTAGCGTCGCTGGCCTTTTTGTTCTCGTCGTTCGTCGAAAATGCCATCGGCCCTATCATCGCAACGATGGCGGTGGTGGTGGCGCTTCTTGTCATCTCGAACCTGCCCGTGGAATTGTTCGAGCCGGTCAAGCCGTTCCTTTTCACGACGTACCAAAACGTCTGGCAGCAGGCGTTCAAAAATCCGCTGGACTGGGGGTTGATCGAAAAATCGTGCGCCGTCCTCGCCGCCTATAGCATCGGCTTTTGGGCGATCACGCTTTTTGTTTTCCGGAAGAAAGACATTCTCTCTTAACGGCTCCCATCAACGGACGAAAGAAGATCCATGCAGATTCGCCAAAGCCTTGCTGATTTCAAGAACGGATTCCACCCTACCTTTTGGGTGGCGAACGGAATGGAACTGTTCGAGCGCCTCGCCTATTACGGACAAGCGACGGTCCTGAGCATTTACCTGCGCGATCATCTCCATTTCAACGAGATCGAGGCGGGGCAGATCTCCTCGGTCTTCGGCGGTTTGCTGTGGATGTTTCCTATCATTGCCGGCACGCTCGCCGACAAATTCGGCTTTCGCAAAGCGTTCTCAGTGGCGTTTGCCATGCTCGCGGTCGGCTACTTCCTGATCGGCACCACCGGCATGAGCATGTTCGCAGGACTCTACAGCGGCTTGCCGCTGTATTGGGTTCTTGTCGTGATGTTCATTTTCACGGCCATCGGCGGTGCGTTCATCAAGCCGTCTGTGCTTGGAACCGTTGCCGCGACCTCGAGGACGGAGACGAAATCGCTCGGCTATGCCGTCTACTACTGGCTGGTCAATATCGGAGGAGCGACGGGACCGGCGATCGCCTATTTTGTCCGCGACAGCATTGGGATCGAGTACGTTTATCTTGTATCGTCGCTGAGCTGCGCCGCGATGTTTCTGGTGAACATCCTCTTCTATAAAAATGCCGAATCCGCCGAAACGGTCGTTGTCGAATCTCTTTCGGTGAAATTCCGGAATCTCGTCGTCGTGCTCAGCAACTGGAAGTTCATGGTCTTCCTGATCATCTTCTCGCTCTATTGGATAATGTTCTGGCAGATCTACATCGTCATCCCATACTACATTACCGATTACATTTCCAAAGACGCGCCGTTCGAGATCATTCAATCGACCGGGGCGTGGGGGATCATTCTGCTGCAGCTTGTCGTCAACAGGATGACGAAACACATCCCTACCGGGGCGGCTCTTGTCGTCGGGTTTGCAACATGCACGCTCTCGTGGCTCCTCATCGCGCTCCATCCGAGCATCTGGGTGATCGTCGGCAGCCTGGCGGTCTGGTCGCTCGGCGAGATGACACAGGCGCCGCGCTACTACGAATATATTTCAGGACTTGCTCCGAAAGGACAGCAGGGACTGTTCCAGGGATACGGATTTCTTCCGATCGCCATCGCCTGGCTGGTCGGCGGCCCGTTCGGCGGGTGGCTCTATGTGACGTTCGCAAAGACCTCGCATCCGTCCACCGTTTGGTACTCGATCTTTGCGGTCGGCGTTGTTGCGACGATCCTCATGGCGATCTATAACAGATTCATCGCGATGCATAAGACAATTCAGGAAGCAGCATAACGCTATCAGCGGAGGAATGAGATGATGAAAACAACGATGGTAAAAATTTTTGCCCTGCTTTTTATGGGAACCGGCATTCTGTCTGCTCAGTCAATGACGGCCGATGAGGTTCTACGCAATGTGAAGAAGCAGTTCGATCTGGTGACCGACTACACGGTCGACTTAAAGGTCACGGTGGATATGGAGAAGATGCAGATTCCGGAGATGCTCGTCAAACTCTATTTTAAGAAACCGGATAAGGTCTATGTGGAATCGAAAAGCTTTTCGATGGTCCCTCGCGACGCTGTCGGCATGAACCCTGCGCAGTTCATCGATAAATTCGATGCCACATTAATGGAAACTCAGCAGAAGGACGGCGTGAGCCTCTATAAAATAAAATTGGTCTCCAAACCAGAAAAAGGAAAGCCTGTCCGCGAGAGTTACATCTGGGTCGATGGTGCCCGCTGGGTTGTCACACATTTTGAATCGTCGCCGTCGGAAGTTCGGAAAGTCATCGCCGATCTTGAGTATGAGAAGATAGGGGGGAAATACATTCTCCCGTCTAAGGTGGAGCTTCGAATGGAAACCCAACAGTCGGCCGATTCTACCGCCGAAAAGATGTATCCACCTCAACGGATGCCGAGAAAGGGAAAAACTGTTATCCTCTATTCCGATTACAAAGTGAACACCGGATTATCGGACGACATCTTCCAGAAGAAGGAACAGAACAGCAAACAGTAGGCAGGGTTTTTATTCTGGTGTTACCGAGAGGAACGTCGTCACTGTTTCGAAGAATTTTTCCGGTTCATCCAGCCAGGGGAAATGTCCGCTCCCTTCCATCATCATCAGTTCCGCACGGGGAATTTTTTGCGCCATCAATTCGGACCATGACGGCGAGACGTGAACATCATGCCTTCCTCCGATGATCAGCGTCGGAACGGCAATCTCATTCAGGCGCTGAGTGACGTCATATCTCGCCAGCTCGTTCATCGCAAAATATTGATTCCGCCTCGGATCGAACTCCGCATCCCTGAAGACCCCGTCGACCGTTTTTCTCCCTTCCTCCGTCCGAACATCGAACTGATAGATCGTCCGGTTGAACTGCTTGACCCGTTCTTCCTGCGGCAGCGAACGGATCTCCTTTGAAAGCCGCTGATACTGCGGGTAGAGGGGATGACCGGGGTCGCGGAACGTCCCGGCGTGAAATTGTCCGGTAGGGGACGAGCAAACAACGATCAGCTTCTTCACATGCTCCTGATGGGCCAGCACGTACTCCAGCGCTGCCCATCCAGCTGCCGACTGCCCCATCACATTCCACTTTTCAACGCCGAGGTCGGCGCGTACCTGTTCCATGTCGCTCACAAGAGTCGGAATGCCGTACTCGCTTTTATTGTTCACTGGCCCCGATTTTCCCGTTCCTCTTGGGTCAAGACGGATGAGTGTAAAATCTTTAGCCAGGCGCTCCAGCATCGTCCATCGGTGGCCGTCGATCCCCCATGTGACAGGGCAAATAAAAAGGGGTTCTCCGCCGCCGGCGACGGAATAGTAAAGGTGTGTCGAGCCAACGGAAATCTGAAATTCGCCGGTTTTCATGCCGTAATATACGAAAAAAAGCCCTTCGTACAGCGAAAGCCAGAGTTCTTGGTTGATGTAGAACCGGATTTCATCCGGCCCGATAACTTGGGGAATCCGTTCTGGGCAGCTCTAAGTTTGACAATTTCCTTTCTCGATCCCAAACTCTGTTTGGGAACATCTTCGGCAATATTTCTTTCGGCACAAGTCATCGAGCCCCAGATTCGCTCCGTTCCCAATCTGAGATTGGGATCCCTCGTCCCAGAAGGTTCCAAGCTGAGACGGTAACACTACCACACCCCGCGAGATTTGACTTTTGTTTCTCTAAATATTATTTTAGGTATGACTAAATTTAACCGGCCTAAATATGCCCAGCATCAGCGCAGAGAATTACTTAAAGAATATTTACGAGCTTGAATCGGGGAAGAAGAAGGTCACCACAAGCCGCCTCGCTTCGAAGCTGAAAATTTCCCCCGCATCCGTTACGGACATGGTGAAGAAGCTTTCTGAAAAGGGCTTTCTCCGCCACGAGCCGTATAAAGGAGTGGCCGTGACGGAAAAGGGGAAGCGCTCCGCGCTCCAGATCATTCGCAAACACCGGTTGTGGGAAATGTTCCTCGCGGAGGTGCTTCATTTTTCGTGGGACACGATCCATGAAGAGGCGGAAGAATTTGAGCACATCATGTCCGAGAGGATGGAGGAGAAGATCGACGAGGTGCTCGGGTATCCAAAGGTCGATCCGCACGGCGATCCTATTCCTCAAAAGGATGGGACGATCGCAACGATGAACATTCGTCCCCTCGGCGAGGCCGGAGAGGGAATGACGGTCCGCGTCCTGCGCGTCCATGACGCGAACCCGGAGCTGTTGCAATATGCCTCATCGATCGGGCTCTCGCTCAACAAGCGGATCTTCGTGAAGCAAAAAAATAAATTCGATGATTCCCTGGTCGTAAAGATCGGGACGAGGGAAACCGTCGTCAGTTCTGTGCTGGCAAAAAATATTTTTATCGAAGCGTAAACGGGAACAATGAAAAATTCTCGATCGTCATCGGAGATAGGGCACGTGTCGCTGGAGGGAGTGCACGGCACTGTCGCCGTCCCGAAACACGAGGCCGGTTTCTGGAAGAGTTGGCGGGCGTTTGTCGGGCCTGCAGTCCTCGTCAGCGTCGGGTACATGGACCCCGGCAATTGGGGAACCGATCTGCAGGGGGGCGCCCAGTTCAAGTACGGGCTGCTCTGGGTGGTCGGGATGGCCAGCGTCATGGCGATCTTTCTCCAGGTGATCGCCGCCCGTCTCGGCGTTGTGACCGGAAAAGACCTCGCTCAGTGTCTTCGGGATTGGTATCCGAAATGGACCCGGTGGCCCAACTGGCTGTTTTCGGAAATTGCTATCGGTGCCTGCGACCTGGCTGAAGTTCTCGGCAGCGCCGTCGCCCTCAATTTGTTGTTCCATATTCCGCTGTTGTGGGCTGTCATTATTACGGGCCTCGACGTGATCCTGCTGCTCGGGTTGCAGCGATTCGGGATGCGCACGATTGAAGCGATCGTCCTGCTGCTGGTGGCAACGATGGGCGTCTGTTATTTCATCGAGATATTCATTCTCTCGCAGACTCAGCCGAGTTTTGTCGAAATGGGGACTGCACTGATTTCTCCCAGCTTTCGGCAGGTCGGGATGATCTACGTGGCGATCGGCATTATCGGTGCGACGGTGATGCCGCACAACTTGTATCTCCATTCAGCGCTCGTGCAAAGCCGCAAACTGCAGAAGGACGAAGCATCTATTCGGCAGGCGGTAAAGTTCAATACCATAGATTCCGTGATCGCGTTGAGCATCGCGTTCTTGGTGAACGCTGCGATTCTTGTCCTTGCCGCGATCGTTTTTTTTGGGAAGACGAGCGTTGCAGCCGCCGGCGGACAAATCGTGCAGCTCGCGGCGGAGAGCGATTGGATCCGCGTTGCATACCTTACCCTTGCCCCGCTGCTGGGGACGGTCGTTGCGAGCACCCTCTTCGCCGTTGCGCTTCTCGCAAGCGGTCAAAGCAGCACGATCACCGGCACGCTTGCCGGCCAGGTCGTCATGGAAGGCTTCATGCATTGGAGGATCAAGCCCTGGATTCGGCGCCTCATTACGCGCACGCTTGCGATCCTGCCGGCAATCTTCATCATCGGCCTCCGCGGCGACAGCAGCGTAACGGACCTCCTTACTCTCAGCCAGGTCGTCCTCGCGCTTCAGCTCCCGTTCACGATGTTTCCCCTCCTTCTGTTCACAAGCTCCGGAAAGCGCATGGGGATGTGGAAGAATGGCGTTTTCCTGATGATCACCGGGTGGGGGAGTGCAATTCTGATCACAATTATGGATATTTACGCCCTGCCGGATTCGTTGACAGCGGCATGGCGGGTTATCACCGGCGGATAAAATTCTTCCTTCAGTCCAAAAGGATACTTCGATGTATAAAACGATTCTCGTAACGCTGGATGGGACTCCGACCGACAGGGCGATCATCGAGCACATCAAACAGCTCGCCCACTTCATGAAGAGCAAAGTCGTCTTATTGCACGTTGCCGATGGGTGGGCGGCGCGCACCTTCGGTTCGGATGCGGTCAGCCCGGAGCTCGTTCAGGACAAGAAATATTTGGAAGATGTGACCGCGGAGTTCCGGTCAGGCGGCGTCCCCGCCGAGGCAGAATTGGCGTACGGCGAACCGGCGGAAGAAATTGTCAAATGGATCAAGAAGGGGGGATGCGACCTTCTGGCCATGAGCACCCACGGTCACCGGCTGGTGGCCGACTTGTTTCTCGGTACGACTGTGACGAAAGTCCGGCACGGCGTGAGCGTGCCGGTCCTCCTCCTCAAAGCCAAATAGCGCAAAACAACGAATACGATTGATGCAGACCCGAAGAATTCCTTCCGTCGTGCTTCTATGCCTTTCCCTGGCGAGTTACTCGCGCAGTCATCCGACGCATGCTGCCGACGGCAAAGACGAAACAGATTTGCGAGTATCGGTTTATGACGCAAAGGAAAAAATTCCCATCGGTCTCGCGCGGGTAGTATTGCAGCGCGGAAGTAAATTTATTGCACAGAGCCCGACCAACATGGTAGGTCAGGCTCTGTTTCGTACAATTCAGCCGGGCGCGTACAAGCTGACCGCCTGGTTCATCGGGTATGAAATTTTTGTCGATTCCATCCTCGTAGACTCGGATCACGCAAGCCTCACGATTAATCTCCAGCCGCTGGGAAATCAAACTCAGACTGTTGAAGTTGTCGGTCAGCGCGAGCTTGGCGTCTCGAATATCGACTTGGCGACCGGCAATCAGACCTTCGAGTCGGAAACCTACCATCCGCCGCCGACGAATCAAATGACGAGCTTGATCCAGGAGAATCTTACAGGAGCCGCACGAGCCCCTACCAGCGAGGTTCATATCCGGGGATCGCACGGAGAATTCACGTATTACATTGACGGCATTCCGGTCCCTCTCGGCGTATTCGGCGGATTGAATGAAGTTGTCGATCCGAAAGTCATCGATCGGGCAACATTCATCACGGGAGGTTTTCCGGCCGAATATGGCGGACAGATGTCCGCAATCATTGACCTGAACAATCGCGTTCCAACGGGGAGCTTTCATCTCGATGCGTCGACGTACATCGGGAGTTATCTGGTTTTCAACGGAACGAAACCATTCTCTCCCGGAGCCGAAGTCGCGAGCGGATCGTCATCCGCCGCGCCGGGAGACACTCTCGGCGGCCGGGTCGGCCCGTTTCGGGCATTGAATTCGGACGGGGAGGCTTTGTCGATGAGCGATCACCTTGGCAGCCTGGGGTATTATATTTCCGGGTCGCGCCAGGAAGCGGATCATCGCATCGACACGCCGGTGCCGACGCTGTTTCATGACCACGGGTTCGATTATTTTCTTTACGGCAAGTTCGATTATATCATCAGCGACGTCGATTACATAACGGCAAATCTCAGTTTCGGAAAAACTTCCACGCAAGTTCCCTATGACCCTGCGGTTCAAATTGCATCCGATGTGCAGGAAACGGCCAATTCGTTGCAATCGATATCGTATTTTCGGGCGATGAATTCCCAAAGCGATCGGGAAGAAGACTTCTTCATTGGAGGGTATGCCCGCGAAGGGAGCCTGGATTATACCCCCGGGGCCATTGATCCGCCAACCTTTCAATTTGCCGGAGATACCACGTACGAGAATCTTTTCGAAGACAGAAGCTTCACAACACTCGGAGTCCGCTCAACGTTTGACCAGGGGCTTGCGATGCACGCTATGTATAAGGTAGGATTCAACATCAGCACCACAGGAGGGGTCGAGAATTTCACGTCACGAGATTCTTTGCAAAACCCCGGACCATCGATCCGTACCAGGTTCGCCGGTTCGGATTTCGGCGTGTTCGCCGAAACAGAGTGGCGGCCTCTCGATTGGAGTTCGTTTGACCTCGGGGTCCGCTATGACCAGCACATTGCTCCGGATGTACCGCTTCAGCGGCAGGTGAGCCCGCGCGTCCGGTGGAATTTCCTGATCGATGAAAACAGTTCGGGCTACCTGTATTATGGCAGACTTTTCATGCCTACGAATATCGAAGCGCTGCGCTCGATAGCGCAATATGTGAGCAACTCGGTCTCGCCAACATTTCCGGAACGCGACTCCTACTACGAGGCTGTCTACACCCGCAGCTTTCCGTTCAACGTGCGAATAAAGACGGCGGCCTTCTTCAAGGAGGCGAGCCCGTTTACGGACGACGCGCAAATTGGCAACACGGCAATCAAGACCCCGTTCAATATAGCGGACGTGAAGACCACGGGGATCGAGTGTTCTTTCTCTTACAGCGATCCGGGAACGCCGTTCTCAGGCCACTTGAACTCTTCAATTATTCATGCGATCGGTTCGGGACTCTTGACAGGAGGTTTCTTGCCCCCGAGCAGCGACGGATCTGCAACGGACCTTGACCATGATCAAAGACTCTCGATCGTCGCTGATGTGAATTACCAGCCGCAAGACTGGTATATCAACGCCGAGGCGACATACGGGTCCGGACTTTCAAACGGCCACCCGGAAGACATTTCAATCTACAAAACAGGATTGTTTGATTTTAATCAGGCAGCTCATACGACGCCGTACTGGATATTTAATCTCAGTGGGGGACATACATTCCATCTCGAAGGAGGGGGAGCTTTCGAACCGTCCATCTACATCACCAATTTGCTAGATCATATTCATCTTATCAAAGGGGCATATACAACCGGAGCAAGCTGGGAGGAGCCGCGATGCGTCGTTTTGAAGGCTGGGTTCCGAATTTAGCTGCACAAGGATCAATGAACATTCAACAATAAACAGTAAGCAGTGATCAGTAAAAACGAAGACACCAAAGGGATCTGATCACTGATCACTGTTAACTGAGAAGCCTGCTTCACGCCCGTTCCACCTTCTTCAGCACAATAAGTCCCTCCGCAACAACCTCCTTCAAATGGGGAAGAACTTCTCTGACCTTCTCTTCTTCATCGATGAAGAGGATCATCATCGGTCCTTCCCCGGATGCCCCGATAGTATGCGGATAATGAAGATGCCGCTTTGCGCCGTATCCCCCCATCGCCGAGAACATTGAAGCCCCCTTGATATGCTGATGGAGGAGATACTTCATGATATACTGGTACAACGATTCGTCTTTGATCCTGTCGTCTTCGTCGAGGAAGATCGTCACTTCAAGCATAGCCGCCTCATGATTCGGTTGGAATGGAGTGATTGTTATTTTTTCGTCTCACAAAAACAAGATAGATTGCCGGGAGGATCAGCGGCGTCATAAGAAGAGCCGATGAGAGTCCGCCGACGATCACGGTGGCCAGAGGGCGCTGCACGTCCGAACCGATGCCGGTCGCCCGTGCGGCGGGGATGAGCCCCAGCAGTGCAAGAAGCATGGTCATCAAATTCGGGCGAAGCTGGATGACCGCCGCCTTTTTCACCGCCTCGTAAAGATCCAGATTGAGGTCCTCCATCAATCGGTTCGTCCGTGAGACGAAAAGAACGCCGGCGATGATCGATACGCCGAAGAGCGAAATGAAACCGACGCCGGCTGAAACGTTGAAACTGTATCCGCGGATGAGGAGCGCGGCGATCCCGCCGATCAACGCAAAAGGGATGCTCGACATCGCGACGCCGACATGCCACACGTTCCTGTACATGGTGAAAAGGATAAGAAAGATAATGCCGATTGTCAACGGGATCACCACGGCGAGACGCTTCCCGGCCCGGGAAAGATTTTCGAACTGGCCCCCCCATGACATCGTGTATCCTTTTGGCAGCGTGATCGCAGCGCCGACCCTCGCCTGCGCTTCGGCCACGAATCCCCCCTGGTCGCGCCCGCGGATGTTGGTGCGGACGGAGATCTGCCGCAGCCCGTCCTCGCGCTGAATGATCGTCGGACCGTCGATCAGCTTGATGGCGGCAAGCTGCGACATCGGAATGCGTCCGCCGGTCGGCGAGGGGACCAGCATGTCCCGGACCGATTCGATGGACGCCCGGTACTCGGATGAGTAGCGGACAACGATGTCAAACCGCCGCTCGCCTTCATACAGCTTCCCGACGATTTTCCCGCCGATCGCGGCTTCGATCATCTTCTGGACATCGCTCACGTTGATGCCGTACCGGGCAACAGCCCCCCGGTCGATGTCGACCGTCAGTTGCGCCTGGTCTCCTTCCTGCTCGATGCCGCACTCGCTCGCGCCGGGAATCGTTTTGATGATGGCGAGGATGGAATCGGCTTTCGACCGCATCAATTTCAGGTCGTCGCCGTTGATGAGAATGGCGAGGTCAGCGACGCTTCCGGTGACGGCTTCGGTCACGTTGTCGAGGATCGGCTGGGAGAAGGAGAATTGCGCGCCGGGCACCGCCTCCTCAAGTTCATTCTTGATCTGCGTGAGCAGTTCTTCCTTTGAGATCTGCTTGTTCCAGGTGGAATATTCCTTCAGGCCGACGAGAATTTCGAGCCGGTTCGGTCCATACGGATCGGTCCCGTCATCGTTCCTTCCCAATTGAGTAAGGACAACGTTGACCGGTTTGTGTTTGCTTATGACGCTGCGGATGACGGGGCAGTAGCGTTCCGCCTCCTTCAGCGAAATCCCCACCGGGAAGAAACACCGGATGTTCAACGACCCCTCGTCGAGTTCGGGAAGAAACTCGGTGCCGATCTTTTTCACTCCCACAAAGACAACGGCGATCACGATCAACGCCGACACGATCGTCGCCGCGAGCGAATAGCGGGTGATGTGTTCGATGATCTTTCGGTATTTCTTCTCGATCCATTCGTACACCGGATTATGCCACTCGATGCGTCCGGGGTTATCCGAATCAAAATGCTTCCTGTAGATCATCGTCATAAGCACGGGGATGGCCGTTAACGCGAGGAGCATCGATCCGGTGATGGCGTAGGCAAGCGTGTACGCCATCGGCGAGAACAATTTTCCTTCCACCCTCTGGAAGGAAAAGATCGGCAGATAGGCCAGGATGATGATCGTGATCGAGAAAAATATTTCCCGGCCTACCTCCTGCGCCGATGACAACGTGAAACGAATGATCCCCTGCCGCCGTTCGTCGGGCGTCGCATCGCGGTATCTCCTCATGATATTTTCCACCATGACCACCGCGCCGTCGACGATGATGCCGAAATCGACCGCCCCGAGGGAGAGAAGGTTCGCCGGAATGCCGGTCAGCTTCATCATGCTGAAGGCGAAGAGCATCGAGATCGGGATCGTTGTCGCGACCACGAGCGCCGCACGAACGCTGCCGATAAAGAAAATGAGGACAATGATGACGATCGAAAATCCCTCGAAAAGGGTTTTGGAAACGGTATCGATCGTGTAGTTGACGAGCTCGCTCCGGTCGTACGTGACGCGCAGCCGCACCCCGTCGGGAAGATTATTTTCGTTGATCTCCTGAACCCGTTCCTTCAGGGCATTGACGACGTCGGAAGGATTTTCGCCGCGGCGCATCGCGATCAGCCCCTGAATGCTCGAGTTGACGTCAATGTGCGTCGAATCGTTCGGCTGGAGGGTGTATCCGAGAACCCCGGCGGGGGGGAGCGGATATTCTTCCACGCTCGCCACATCGTGGATGAAGACCGGAACTCCGTTCATCGACGTGACCACGATGTTCTTGATGTCGTTGATCGTGTGGATCGCACCGATACCGCGCACGACGAACCCTTGTCCGCCGCGCTGGATGATGTTCCCCCCCGTGTTGAGGTTATTGGCAGTGATGGCGTCGATGACGTTCTGAACGGAGAGGTTGTAGCGCAGCAGCCGGTCGGGAGAAGTGATGACGTGATACTGCTTCACCAATCCGCCAAAGTTAACGACATCGGCCACTCCGGGGACCTGGAGAAGCCGCGGGGTGACGACCCAGTCCTGCAGCGTTCGCAATTCCATCGGAGTAAACGACTGGTCCGCTTCGATCACATACCGGAAGATCTCGCCGACCGGTCCGGTGAGCGGACCGAGCGACGGACTGACGCCGTCGGGGAGAACCGCATCGTTCAATTTCTCCAGGACCCGCTGCCGCGCAAAATAATCGTCCGTTCCGTCTTCGAACGTCAGCTCGATGACGGAGAGGCCGAAGATCGTTTTCGAACGGCGGCTGATGACGTTCGGCACGGCGTTGAGCGCCCGCTCGATGGGGAGCGTCACCTGCTGCTCGACCTCTTCGGCGGCGCGTCCGGGAAAAAGCGTGATGACAGTGACCTGCGTATCGCCGATGTCCGGATACGCTTCTTTTTTTAATGTCTCCCACGACCAGATGCCGACTCCGATGATCGCGGCCACGAGCGAGAGGGTCGCGAACCGCTGGTTGAGGGCTGAGGCAAGCAGTTTTCGTATCATAGCGTTTTATCGATTTTAGTTTGGGGCACGTAGCCGCCAAGACATGAAGAGAGAAGATTTTGTGCCGTAGTGCACTTGGGTTAATACCCGAAGCTGAGTCCTTTCAAAAGCATGGTTCCCCCTGTGACGATTTTTTCCCCCTCCGAAATTCCGTTAAGGACGACCGCATTTTCATCGCTGGCGTTGGCGATCGTTATTTTCCTCCGCGCAAATTCTCCGTCGGATGTCTGCACAAAGGCATAGTCGGCCGCATCCACGGTGACGATCGCGTTCAGCGGAAGGAGGATGACGCCGCGCTGCGGGTAACTGAAATCGACGCGCGCGAACATTCCGGGAAGGAGTCTCCCGTTCGGGTTTTGCAGGGTTACGCGGACCTTCACCGTTCGCGTGACCGGGTCGACGATATCGCCGATCGCCGCCGCCTTCCCGGAGAACGTTTTATCGGGGAAGGAGGAGAAGACGATCCGAACTTCTTCCCCTTTTTGAACCTCGTGAAGCTCCGTCTCGGGAACATCGGACATCAGCCATGCCGTCTGCGTAGCGACCGATTCGAGCTCGGCGGGGTTGAATCCGTACGCCCGCAGCCGTCCCTCCATTTCATTCATCGAGGCACGCGCGTTCGCGGCGTCGGATTCTGCCTGATTGAGGTCGCGCGCCGTGGCCCCCTGGTTGTTGTACATTTCCCTGACATGGACGAGGTTCTTGGACGTCAGATCAAGGTTGGAACTGCTTTGGCGGTACTGTGAATAGAGCGTCGTGACATCGGGCGATTCGAACAGCACAAGGTTCCTCGAAAGCGTCGACGACGGGGAAATGGTCGCAACGACCCGCGCAGGGGCGATCACGGATACGAGCGCCGTCCCTTTATGTGCTTCGGCGGTCATGATCTGCTGCAGGCCCGCCGTCCCCGACGGAAAGCGGATCACTTTTCCGTCGTCGGAGACGAACGGCTTTTTGGACGCTTGTTCCGTCTGCGAATTTGCGTCGCTCTTCTCCTGGCACCCGGCCGCCGCAAAGATCAAGATTGCCGCCGCGCCGGGGAGAATAAGATTTTTCACAAGTAATTCCATGGTTTTCATATCTCTGATTCCTCTATAAAGTCCGTTGAATCGTGATCGTTTTACGGGTTGATCAAGCTCGTTCCGGCGGCATAGTTCAGTCCCTCAAACGCATCCATCCGGTCGTTTTGAAGCTGGTTCATCTGGAGCATGCTCGTCCTGTATGACTCGTAGAAGTCGGTGAATTCGATGATCGTAATGTTTCGCTTCTGGTAGTCTGCATCCATTCCTTCGACAAGGGTCTTGTACTCCCCCGTGAATTTCTTATCGAACGATCTGAAGAGGCTGTCGGTATCGACAGCTCTTTTGTAAGCGACGGCAACTTCCCGTTCGAGACTCTTGCGGGCGTACTCGCGGAGAAGTTTGTCCGCTTCCAGCATGTTCTCCGAGACTTCGACATTCCCCTGGTTCCGGTTGAAGATCGGAAGGTCGATGGACAGGGTGAGTGCGTAGTAATCGGGAATGTAGCTGCCGGCGCGCGAGTATCTTCCGCCGACGGTCAGGTCGGGAACGCGCATCGCTTTCTGGAGCGAGAGGTTCGTCTCTTCGTACTCGACTTGCGCCCCGGCATTCTTGAAGTCGGGGCGTTTTTCGTACGCCGCCGCAAGAACCTCCTGCAGTGAAAGAGAATCGATGCGCAGGCTGTCGATAGCCTCCGGGTTCAGCCGCGGAACAAAATACGGGCTTGTCTCCGATGAGTCGCGCAAAAGAATGCTCATCCCGTGTTCGATGTCCGAGATGGAGTTCAGCAAACCGAGCCGCTCGTTTTCAAGCGAGAAGAGGAGAGATTTCAGCCGCAAAACCTCGGAGAGAAGAATGGAGCGCTTCTGGTAAATCGCTTCGGTGGAGGCGACGGTTTTCCTCACGCGGGGAATCGTCTCGTCGTAGAACGCGAGTGATTGCTGAAGAAAGTAGAGGTCGAAGAAATCGGTCCGCAGCTCGAACTTCAGCGCCCGGAGGAGATCGTAGAACGTGTTCTCGGCGATTCGCGTATTGATCTCCGCCAGACGGATCTGTTTGTCGCGCTTCCCAGCCAGAAGGATCAATTGCTGGAGCTGAACTTCCGTATTTCCGGTTTTGCTGATGTCGAAATACTTTTTGGTGAACTTGTTGTAGGCATTCTGCTCTATGGCGATATTCGGGTTGCTCCAGATCTCCGCCTGGTATGCCGCCGCTTTCGCCGCGTCGATGTTGAAGCGCGCGGCGAGCAGCTGCAGATTGCCGTTCAAAAAACGGGCCTCGGCCTGTTCGAGCGTAACGGCAACCGTATCGCTCCTGGTTCCGCGTTCTTCGGCGGCGCAGCATACCGCTGCGGCAAAGAGAAGAACGCCGTTGAATATGAATGTTCTCATCATAAATCATCCGGGTCTGTAATGTCCAATGACGGCATCGCGCGAATGACGAATGCGTGAACGCGCGCATCACGGGAGACCATGAATGCAGCGGATTCAACGATCGAATGAATTCACAAACGCCGTACTGAAATACTCGTGAACCGGCACGATGCTTCAGAACGGATATTCGTCGCGCGATCGGGAATTAGCGGTCAATGCAAAAATTGAAAGATTTTTCCATTGACCAACGTGAAAGAGGAGCCGAAACGCTAGATGAGAAATGTGCAGTTGCGGAGGTAGAGCGAATGAGTCGGTATGATGGATTCGATTGAAACCTGGGTTTCCGGGGGAAGCAGCACGAATGCTTCGGATGCGAGGACGGGGTTCGCAGCGAGGGAATCGCTGTCCTGGTCATAGACGATCCGTAGCGGGGGAACCGGCTGGGGAACTTCCTGTTTCGTCTGATGCTGCGGGAGAGACTGGGCATGGACCGGAGCATTGTCGGACACCTGTGCCAAAAGATCCGAATCGGTCTGAGAATCGTTATCCTCGTCCGAGTGGATGACGACCGTCCCGGGGAGCAGATCGTCGAGGTTGGCCCCATCCGCAAAAAGAGCGATGATGAAGAGCCAACTAACGGCGAAGAAGAAGAGCGATTTATTGCTGATGAATCTATTCATCGAAGGAGGAATACGCCAAATATCAATTCAAGGCAAAATGCACAACCACATTGAGAATGCCCATTACCCGGTCGTGCGTCAATATAGACGATCCGGATAACTTATAAGTTCCCTCGCCATCGTGAGGATCTGGGACGACGTCACGGTGAAGATGCTGCCGAAGAGGACCTCGGATATATCCGACTCGCTGTGGGGAGCGATCGCTGTTTTTCCCGAGCCGAACGCGGACCGATTGTCGCCGTGCGGCAACACGACTATCATCAAGCTTGTTGCATACGCTGCAATACAAAGTAGAGTAGTTCTTCGGCGAGTGGACAATGACATTGGTCCTAATGTATTGAAATAGAACGATTTAATCAAATCGCGCCAACAAAGAACTGGTTGTAGGACACGTGTTGACTTTTCCAGCGAATAAACGTACATACGAAGTAATGTAGGGTAAGTATCGTTGCCTCGAATTCCAGTTTGTTGGCAATTAATGGCCGTTGGGCGTAAAGCCTCTCAGGAGATTGCCGGGGGTGTTTTTTAGGCTGTGAGAGAATGGTTCATTCTTTTTCAGCCTAAGAAAGGAGATCATGAAAGCCATTAATTCACGGACCATACCGTGGATGTACATAGCCGTTTTTGTTTTTGCGTCAGCTTCTGTCAGCCTCATTGGACTTCTTTATTATCGTGAACAAAGCGAGTCGATCAAGCAAGAGAAGAAAAAAGAGCTCGCAACGATCGTTGACCTGAAGGTCCAACAGATTGAAGAATGGCGAAAGGAGCGCGCCGCAGATGCTCTCACAATTTCCCGCAACAGGATCATCTCCCGCGCATTCGATCAATGGCTGAAAAGCCCGTCCCCCCGGCCGGTCAACGAAGGTCTCGCCAGTTGGCTTACCACCAGAATAGAATCGCAGCCGTATGACATGGCATCCCTTCTTGATACTGCCGGCAACGTTCTCCTATCCGCCGGACGCAAAAGCGCGGAGATAGGCTTCAATGCTCATCGCGACCTTTCATCGGCATTTAGAACGAGGAACATCGTCTTTGGAGATTTCGAAAAGGAAGCGCCGGACGTCAGCATATACCTCGACATTATCGCCCCCCTCCTGATAGAACGGGGGAAAGACACTGTTTCCGTGGGGGCCGTTTTGCTGCAGTTGAAACCGCTGGATTTTTTCTTTCCCTCGCTCAACTCGTTTCCGTCCAACTATAAAACCTGCGAAACCCTTCTCTTTCGGAAGGAGAGAGATTCGGTCTCTTTCATAAATGAGACAAAAGACCATAAGCACGCGCCGTTGTCGCTTTGTTTTCCACTGACTCAGAGCCAGCTTCCAGCTGTTGAATTTATCAACACTGGCCGGGAAGTTGTTGAAGGGATTGATTATAACGGGATTCCCGTTCTTGCTGCCGCCAGGAATATTCCAGGCACCCCCTGGGGCATTGTCATCGAAGAAAGCACGGATGAAGTATATGCCCCCATCCGGGAATTGAAATCCGCGATGGAACTCAACGCAGGCCTCTTTATCGCGACGGTCGGATCGATCATTGGATTATTCTGGCGGCAAGGGCGTTTAACATATTACAAGAGAGAACTTGCGTTAGAACTCGAACGTAAGGCTCTTGCCGAGCATTACGACTATGCGACGAGGTATGCCAACGATATCATTATTATGGCCGATGAAGCGGGGAACATCATCGATATCAATGAACGGGGAATCCATGCGTACGGTTACTCGCGGAATGAGATGCGCAGACTTACTATTGCCGACATTCGTGAAATGAGCAACATGACGCCGGTGGCAGATGCTCCGGAGAAGTTGGGGGACGAAAAGGGGCTGCTATTCGAAACGAGGCATCGGCGCAAAGACGGCGCGATGTTTCCCGTCGAAGTCAGCGCGCGGACGATGAAAATTGGGGACAGGATTTTTTTTCAGAGCATCGTCAGGGACATCACAGAGCGAAAACAAGCCGAACAAAAGCTGAGGACGCTCAACTCCCTCTATTACATGTTGAGCCAGGTGAATCAAACGATCGTCCGCGCCACAGAACAGTATGCCCTGTTTCAAAAAGTATGCGATATCAGCGTGGAATACGGCTCTTTTCAAATGGCATGGATCGGAATGTTCGACACGGATTCGCATAGATTGAAGCTCGTTTGTCAGCGCGGGCTTGACGACGAATTCTTTTCCCTGATCAACGAAGAAATTCGCCGCATGCCCCCTGACCATCAGATCGTCAAAGCGTTGCAGGCGGGTCAGTCGTATATCTGTAATGACATTGAAAAGGACGTTCAACAATGGCCGTGGCGACGTCAAGCCTCAGTAAGGAGATATCGGTCATTTGCCCTGCTTCCGATCCAATTGCATTCCCGTACCGTGGGCCTCTTCGCCCTGAATGCGTCCTCCGTGGATTTTTTTAGTCAGGATGAGCTGGAACTTTTGAACGAGATCGTCCTCGATGTTTCGTTCGCCATTGAAAATATCGAACGAGAACTGGAACGGGCGCTTGCAGAAGAGGCGTTGAAAGAAAGCACCGAGCTGGTGAGAAATTCTCAGAAAGCCGGCAGGATCGGTTCGTATGCTACGGATTTTACGGCCGGGGTATGGAGGAGTTCTGAAGAGCTGGACGATATCTTCGGCATCGATCAAAATTTTCAGCGCACCGTCGAAGGATGGGGATCCATTGTCCACCCCGATGAACAGGCCGGGATGATCTCATACCTCGACAGCATCATCGCTCAGCGGATGCCGTTCGACAAAGAGTACAGGATCATCCGGGTCAACGACGGTGCGGAGCGGTGGGTCTACGGACGCGGTGAACTAATTTTTGGCGAGGACGGAAGGCTGTTAAAGATGATCGGGACGATCCAGGACATCACCGACCGGAAAAAATCTGAAGAGTTGATCGCGCTGCACAGCCGGGCACTCGAGTCTGCGGCGAATGCAATCGTGATCACTAACCGGGAGGGGATCATAGTTTCCGTCAATCCGGCCTTCAGCCGGTTTACCGGATATGCTGCCGATGAGGTTGTTGGAAAAAATCCGCGGTTTCTTAGTTCCGGGGCGCAGGCCCCGTCATTTTACAAGAGCCTGTGGGAGACGATTCTTTCCGGCCGGGTGTGGCAGGGGGAGATCGTCAATAAACGAAAAGACGGAAGCCTCTATAATGAGGAAATGACGATCACCCCTGTCGCCAACGCGGCGGGGAATATTTCCTTTTTCATTGCCATCAAACAGGATGTGACGGAGAGGAAGAGACTCCAAGCCGAACTCGTTCAGATGCAGAAAATGGAGAGCATCGGAACGCTTGCATCGGGAATTGCGCACGACTTCAACAACATCCTCGGCATTATTGTAGGGTATGCGGCGCTGATCGAGCGCGACCCGCGTACGATCTCCCAGAGCATCCAATCGATCAACGCTGCAGTCAACCGGGGAGCAGGCCTCGTGAAGCAGATCCTCACCTTCGCCCGCAAGTCCGGGGTTGTGGTCGGTCCGCTGGAGGTCAACAGTATGATCAAGGAGATCGCAAAGATGCTGAAGGAGACATTCCCTAAAACGGTTGAAATCTCTCTCAGCCTCGGCAGGACGATCCCCCCGATCAATGCGGATCCGACACAACTTCACCAGGCCGTCCTTAATTTGTGCGTCAATGCCCGCGACGCCATGCCGAACGGCGGGGTCCTGACCTTGCAGACCGATGTCGTGACCAAGGAAAATCTGCGCACACTTTTTCCGGATGTTGCGGCGGCGGAGTACGCACGTCTGAGCGTCATTGATACCGGGGCCGGAATGGACAATAAAACTCTGAATCAGATCTTCGACCCGTTTTTTACGACCAAAGCGGAAGGGAAGGGGACCGGCCTCGGTCTTTCCGTCGTCTATGGGGTTATGAAAGAGCATCACGGCTTCGTCAACGTCGAAAGCACTCCGGGCAAAGGATCGACCTTCAACCTGTATTTCCCGGTCATCAGGGCGGGAGCGAACCCTTCGCCTGCCGCAGCCGGCGAAGAAGAAAAAATTCCGGGGGGAAGCGAAACTCTTCTGATCGTCGAGGACGAAGTGACGCTGCTTGAAATGATGAAAGTCCTGGTCGAAGACAGAGGCTACCGGGTTATCGCCGCGATGAACGGTCTCGAAGCGCTGGACATCTACCGCGCCCGCGGGAATGAGATCGATCTGGTCGTCTCCGACATCGGACTGCCGAAGATGAACGGCAGACAGCTTTTCAAAGAATTGAAAAATATCAACCCTTCGATCAAAGTCATCATCGCCAGCGGATACATCGATGCTGACGAAAAATCCGAGATCTTCAAAGGCGGTGTGGAGGAATTTATTCAAAAACCGTATTTGCCGGATGAAGTGCTGAAAAAAATTCGCAGTGTGTTGGACAAACAATAACGGCCTGCACTTCATCACGCTCCATCCCGCCTCGTTGTTTTTTCTTGATTCTCCCCTTGATTCCCGCTACATTCAGACTGGCACAACCACCGAAGCCGGGAACAATGCACGATGAGTGGAACCGCGCTGCTGCGGTCGGTCGTTTCCAGCCGGTCGTCTCCCGGCCTCCGTCAATTATTTCCAGGCGTACTTACAGCTCGCCCGACGATGAATTCTCTGATTTCAATCCTGATCAAGAAATCCTGTCTTCTCCCCCCGAAGTATGTTCCACTCTCTCCTGTCAGGTTTGGCCTGCCTTGATAAGCGGCTGAGGGCTTCGTCAATGAAATTCAAAGAAAGATTTCTCGGACGGCATGTAATAGGAAGGAGCTTCTATGAAAACTATTATTGCGGCCTCCGTTATAATCATTTTTGTTGCGGCAGAGGGCATTGCCCAAAGCAGCTCCGCTCAGTCTCCCAGGGGAATGGCCCAGCGTGGCGCCGTCACTGGTTTCGTTTCGCTCCCCTCGGGATTTTACCAAGCGGTGTATGACAGCGGGATCTTTCCGATCTCAGGCTCACCGCTTTCGGGACAAATACCCGGAAGCGACAATGTCGTTCTCAGCATTACGTCGAACGGCTCTGGCATCATCGCCGGCATCGATGCGTTGTCCTCGGACAGCGTCAACGTAAACGGAACGGACGGGGGAGTGTGGGAGTACAATGGCTCCTGGTCGAAGATCGGGAACCCGCACAATACGACGGGATCTCTCCCCTCACACTCCATCATCGCGGTTGCCGACGACGGTCCGTACACGTACGCTGCAATGCCCGGGGCGGACACGAAAAGCGAAAGCCCGAGCTTCGGAGGAGTCTGGCGCCTTGGCTCAGGCGGCTCCTGGGATTCATGTTACTCCGGTCCCATGACCGACTCTTCGTTTATCCCTGTTCTGTATGAAGACTGGACGGGGCTTTATGCGGGAGCTTTGTCGAGCGATGTGCCGATCCAACCCGGGACCAAAGGGCCTGGAAGCGGTGGGATCTTTAAGTCGACCGACCATGGGACGACCTGGACCGATATAAGCTATGATCTGCCGAACAGGGATATCGTCGCGATCACACGCATGTACTCTCATCTCTTAGTCAGTACACTCTATAAAGGAGTCTTTTGGAAGGACACCGGCGGAACCAGCTGGACCCAAATTCCTTTTGCCGATTCGACAAATGCTGTCTGGTGTTTCGCTCCCGATACGATTGATTATTATCTCTATGCCGGCACGCTTTGCATCGACAGCCTTCATTTCAAACATGGTCTCTTTCAAATGATCGGCGACGGCGCGGGCTGGGCGCCGGTCGCGGTGACGGGATTATTGGATTCGACCATTATTTCTGCCCTCGGCGTTTACGACGGCACCTTGTACATTGGAACGGGCGGAGTGTTTGGCATGTCGTCGCAGCATTATGGACTGCTGAGCTATTCGATCCCCATAAGCGCAGTTCATTCGCTGAATGCATTGCCGTCGGCATTCGAGCTCAGACAGAATTTCCCCAACCCGTTCAACCCCTCCACAGAAATTCAGTACCAATTGCCTGCGGGAGGTTTTGTGACGCTTAAGGTCTTCGATGTCGTCGGCAGAGAAGTGATGACCGTTGTGAACGAACGCCAGAATGCTGGAGAGCACTCCGCCCTTGTTGACGCCGGCAGCCTCACGAGCGGCGTCTATTTCTACAGGTTGACCGCCGGAATTTTTGTTCAGACGAAAAAGATGATCGTCCTTAAATAACAATTTGTGGTTGCTGGTATGGAAAAGAAACAATTCATGGTGAAATTTTCCCCCCGCCGGCCTGATTTTGTACGGACAATGACCGCGGAAGAAAAAATGATCGTCCAACAGCATCATGCTTATTGGGTGGAACAGATGAAGAAGGGGCGGGCCATTCTCTTCGGTCCCGTGTTCGATCCGAAAGGAACGCATGGGATCTGCATTGTAACCGTTGAGGATGAGGAGGAGGTCAAAGGACTTGTGGAGAGCGACCCTGCCTCGATCATCCACAACTATGAATACTACCCGATGAATGCGACGACTTCGCCCCAGTAAAGCGGAAATGTGTTTGTCGTCGGTATCAACTATTTCAAGGAGAAGAAAGATTTGAAATTATCATCTTATGTTTTTTCCATGACAATGCTTGTCCTTTCCCCCCTCGCGGGCCAGGGGCTCTCTGCATCGGAAACATACCGGACCGACAACGGAGCCGTTACCGCAGGTCCGGCACGGTTCGAATTTCTTACTCCTACGATGGTCCGGATCGAATTTTCTCCGACGTCGCATTTCGTCGATCAGCCGACCGTTGTCGTCCAGTTGCGGCGGAAGGCCGCAATACCGGTCAGCGTGAAAGAAGAGAACGGCTGGGTGGTTGTTTCTTCGACCTCATTGACTCTTCGCTACAAGGCCGGCTCGGGAGCGTTTACCAAAGAAAATCTCAGCGTGGCCTGGAATTTCGCAAATCGAAGCGGGACGTGGTCCCCCGGCGATCCGGACACGCTGAACCTCGGCGGTATTACGACCCTCGACGGCGTCAACGGGGACAGGCTTCCGCCGCCGCAAAAGGGGATCCTGAGCCGGAGCGGATATTTCGTTCTCGACGACAGCGGAAGCCCGGTCATGGATTCAGCGTCGGCGTGGGTCGCCGCGAGGACGGAAGACGGAGATCAGGATTGGTACTTTCTTGCCTACGGCAGCGACTACCGCCACGCTCTGAAGGATTTTTCCCTTCTCTGCGGGCAAATTCCGATGGTGCCGAGGTACAGTCTCGGCATCTGGATGACGGACCTCAACTACGAATATCTGGCGGGGTCCGACATGACGACAAAGTTTCATTTCACTTCGGACGATCTGAAAAAAGAGATCGACAGATTCCGGAGCGAAGGACTTCCGCTCGACGTCCTTGTGCTGGATTTCGGCTGGCATAAATTCGGCTGGCAGGGGGGCTACGATTGGAGCCCGGTTTTTGACAACGCGCGGGATTTTCTTTCGTGGTGCCATGGCGCCGGCCTTCATGTTACCGTCAACGACCATCCGAAAACGCGGGGCGAAACCGCGCTTGCGGATCAGGACAGCCATGCCTCCGTGGCGCGGAGGTTGCTCGGGGAGAACGCCGGCGGGAAGCCGGCCTTCACGTACGAATTTCCCGAAAAGTGGCGGTTCAACATCGACCCGACCGACACCGGAAGGCTTGCATCATGGGGTTCGCCGAATTTCAACGACAGCAGCTGGGGGTATCTTGACGGCGGGAAGACGTGGCAGGAACAAGGGTACCCGGACTACATCGGCGCCGCGTGGTACCGAAAGTGGGTGGAGCTGCCGCCGAACAATGCGAAGCGGCTGTATCTTATCTTCGGAGGAGCGTCGTCGCAGTATGCTCTTTTCGTGAACGGAAAAATGGTGAGCGACCATATCTCCGCCGGGAACAGCACCTATAACACGATGACGTATACCGAGATCACGGATTCGTTCCAGAAAGGAAAACCGAATCTCATCGCGCTCAGGATCAATGCCTGGTCGAATTACGGAGGGTTGAGCGCTTTGCCGGTCGAGATCAGCGACGCGGTTCCTCCGGGGATGCTGGAATTCACGCTGACCGACAAGCGTCAGGCCGGCGCATTCATGAACGCCCTTCATGCGCCGCCGATGAACGAAGGGATCGACTTCTGGTGGATCGACGGAACGGGACCGTGCCTCGTCAAAGGATTGAATGATCAACTCTGGACGAACAAACTCTATTATGATTTTACCCAGGAGCTCACAGGGAAGCGGAGCCTGATCCTGAGCAGATATGCGGGATGGGGGAGTCAGCGCTACCCGGCGTTTCACACCGGCGACACGTACTCGGAATGGCCGATGCTGGCGTTTCAGGTCGGGTTCTCTGCGCGAGGCGGCAACATGCTGATACCGTACGTTTCAAACGATATCGGCGGTTTTCATGCGGATACGTTGGGCGTCGGACTCTATTGCCGGTGGCTGGAATTCGGTGCATTCAGTCCGGTGATGCGTCTGCACGGCGCTTATGAGAATCCTGCCAACGGAAACCTGCGCATGCCCTGGATGTACGGTCAAACGGGAATCGACGTCGCGCAAAGATATTTCAATCTGCGCGAGCAGCTCCTGCCGTACATCTACACGTATGCGAGAGCAGCCCATGACGACGGACTTCCGCTGATGCGTCCCCTCTATCTTGAATATCCGGAAGCGCCGGAAGCGTATCTGCATCCGGATGAATATTTCTTCGGCGATAACTTTCTCGTGTCGCCGGTTGTCGATTCGAACAACATCGCAGCAACCTATCTTCCGCCGGGGAAATGGATCCGGTACTCCGACGGAAGAGAAATCGAGGGAGGAGTGGTCGTCAAACGATCGTATGATGTGAATGAGCTCCCCCTTTTCGTAAAATCAGGCTCGGTCATCCCGATGCAGAAAGAGATGCGCTACGGCGATGAACGGCCGCTGGACACCCTCATCGTTCAAGTCTTCGGTCCGGATTCTGGACACTTCAATTTATATGAAGATGACGGGTTATCTCTTCAATATTTGCAGGGGAGATACTCATGGACCCCGATCTCCAGTTCGGGGAAGGAAGGAGATGGATACCGCATCATCGTCGGGGCGGCTTCGGGGAGCTATGATCGGCAGCCGGCACGAAGGGCGTACATATTCCGGCTTCACGGATTTCCCGAACCGCACGACGTTATCGTTGACGGCCATGCATTGAGGAACAAAGCAAAGACAGAAATGTGGCATCGCGACGTAAGTACCGGTGACATTGAGATAACAGTCCCCCCGAAGGACATACGAAAGAAGTTCGAAGTCGTTCTGCGATAGCGCGAGTCAGGCATCGCGAAGGACTCTCCGAACGCGCCTGGCAATGTCATTCGTTCGGGGGTTCTGCTTGAGGTGAACAAACCACCGGTTCATCCTGAGCGAGCGCCGCAAAGCGGCACGAGACGAAGGACATGGCAGCACGCCTTTCTCCCAAAGGGATAGCTTAGCCAGACACGTTCCACCGACTTTGTCGGTGTTACTTGCTCAGGTCTGCGGCCTCGTAGAGGGTGAACAAGCTGGCGGTTTCCCGAATGGATCCTCCGAAGGGGTCCTTCGGACCTTTGAGACGATTCCGCAAGCTTTCTTTTGCACCAAAGAAAGGACAGGCCTTTAATCTGCCTTAGATAAAACCGTTATTCTTCTGGAGACTTTTCCAATGAAATTCATGCGCCCGTTTCTGATTCTTTTATTTGCAGCCTCCATTGCAACCGGCCAATCCATGCTGGACAATCTCCTTTCACCGTCCCGCCTGCCGTATCTCAAATCGGGAAAACTGATTCAAATTTCGAGCAGCGATACGACCGGGGGAAACGACGATTTCATCACCATTCCCGCAGGAGCAGCGGCAGAGCTTGCAAACATCAAAGGGCCCGGCGTCATCACGATGTTCTGGACGACGATCTCATCCTCCGACAAATATTTTCTGCGTCACATCGTGCTCCGGATGTATTGGGACGGGGAAAAAGATCCGTCGGTCGAAGTGCCGATCGGCGACTTTTTCGGAACCGGATTTCAGTACAAGCAATACCTTACGCCGTTCATCGGAATGTCGAGCGGCGGATACTACTGCTATTTCCCCATGCCGTTCAATGTTTCTGCGCGGGTGGAAGCGGTGAACGAAACAGGACAGGCGATCCCCAATTTTTATTATCACATCGACTACCATCAGTTGTCCGCGCCGCTGGACTCGACGGTCGCCTATTTTCATGCGACGTGGCACCGCGAGATCAGAACGGACCCGTCCCATTATTATACCGTTCTTGAAGCAGAAGGGGAAGGACACCTTGTCGGAATTAACCTGAACATGCAGAGCTACGACGGCGGCCTCAGTTTCCTTGAAGGGGATGAGATGATCTTCGTTGACGGCGAAAAGGAGGCGTCGATCAAGGGGACCGGGACAGAAGATTATTTCAACAGCGGATGGTATTTCAATCAGGGAGAATACAGCGCTCCGTACCATGGATTGATCCTCAAAGACGATTCGCTAGGACGGATCGCCGCGTACCGTTTTCACATTCTCGACTGCATTCCGTTTAAGAAATCGATTCGCGCTCTCATCGAACACGGTACGCAGAACACAGAGATCGCAGATTACAGCAGCACAGCATACTGGTATCAGAAAGAGCCGCATCGGTCTTTTGCGCCGATGCTTTCTGCCGGACTCCGCATACCTCTCAGGGTCCAGGTCCCGAACGGCGCGCTCGAAGCCGAATCGCTGACTCCCCAGCAAACATCGCTGGCTTCTTCCGTCGAGGAGATGTCGGCGTACGGAGCCGATTGGAGCGGGTTCAGACAATTGAAGGTCGAAGGGCATAAGAAAGGGGACAGCTTTACTCTTCGTCTTCCCGCAAAAGAAGGAAGGTATGATGTCGATGTCTATTGCACAAAGGGGCCATCGTATGGCGATGTCGCCCTTTCGTCGGCGGGAGTCGTCAGAACGATCGTGAAAGGATATAATGAGACGATCGTTCCCGGTGGAAAACTTACCCTGAAAAACCTCCGTCCGCTTCGCGGGGAGATCGCCTTGGAGTTCACGCTGAAGGGAAAGGATCCGGCCTCGACGGGATATGCCGTCGGCCTCGATGCTTTCGTCATGAAGCCATATCGAAGTTACGTCCCGGCATGGTATGTGTGCGGACCATTTCCCAATCCGCAGGACTCGCTGCACGGTCGAATCGGGATCGATGTGGTCTATCCGCCTGAACAAGAAATCGATCTGAAAAAAAAGTATCGGGGGGCAAACGGACAGGAAGTTCGTTGGCGCCTGACGAAGTGCGGCAAAAATGGATTGCTGGACTTGAGCACATTCCATCCTTCCGACCTGACGGTCGGCTATGCGCTAACGTATGTTTACTCGCCGCGCGCGCAAACGTTGCCGCTGCTGATAGGGAGCGACGACGGCGTGAAGGTGACCCTCAATGGGGAGCCGATTTACCGGTTCATTAAGAACAGGCCCGCGATCCCTGATCAAGACACGGTAATAGCGCTCTTTGAAAAAGGGTGGAACACGCTTTTGTTGAAGGTCGAGAATAACCTCGGCGGATTTGGCTGCTTCGCCCGCATTGCCGACCCGGAAGACGCAGTTCTCTACAGCACATCGAGGAGGAAGTAAGTTGCCTGAAATCGTTCGCCGATTGTATAATTTTTCATCATTCTTGCCGGGACCGGCGATATCCCGATTCCGCGATGACTCTCCTCTTTGCAGTCCAATCAAAACCATCTCAAATCCTTGACAATCCCCTCCGGAAAGAGTACTTTTGAAATGAGCCGTAACACGATTACGAAGAATGGATCCTCGTAATCGGCTCATCCCATCTTCAGGCAATTGCCGTTCCTTCTGAAAAGAATAAGTTCATCTGCGCGAATAGAAGTTCGCGCAACAATCATATTGCAGAAATTAATTTGACGCGGAAGCTGGAACGTTCTCTCTCCGGCGTTGCATTCCGCCGACGTGATGCGGTAGTAGGTCCGCGTGCAGCAGCCCCCGATAAGTCCAAAGGCATGAATGGCCGCTTTGGAAACCTCTTTGCAGGATTTTTTAAATATTGATTGTCCGCACGAAATTTTCCAATTGCTTCATCTCTAGCGCACAGCGCTTCGCCGGGACGCCGGACGAAATCGCTTTTTTGAGATCACAGGTCATCGTTACCGAAAACCTTCTTCATGGCTGATAAACCGGTTCCCCCTCAATCGGCAGATGTACTGCAGGACGAAGTGCGCCGGCTGCGCCGGGCCGTCGAAGAGCTGTCGATCCTCAACGACATTGCCCGTGCGATCAGCGGCTCGCTGAACGCCGAAGAGATCATGCAGACGCTGATACGGAAATCGCTTCGGGCCGTCAACGCCGAGCAGGGGGTCGTGACGCTTGTGGAGGACGAGCAGAAGTCGATGAAGACGCTGATCCGCACGATGGTCTCGTCCGCGGGAGCTCCGGCGTTCCACATGCACCAGGCATTGATCGGGTGGATGCATCTGAACAAGAAGCCGCTGAGCGTCGACGACCCGGCGAACGATGCCCGGTTCCGCGGAGTGCAGTGGGACGGCAATATCAAAACGCTCCTGTGCGTTCCGCTGATCGTCAAATCCGAACTGCGCGGGGTGCTCACCGTCTATAATAAGAAGGACGGGCAGTCGTTCAACGCCGACGACCAGCGTCTTCTCGCCATCATCGCCGCGCAATCCGCGCAGGTCGTCGAGAACGCGCGGCTCATCGAGGAAGAAAAGCTCTACATAAAAATGCAGCAGGAGGTCGGCCTTGCGGCGAAGATCCAGCGGGACCTTCTTCCGCGGAGCAATCCGGGACTCCACGGCTACGATATTTTTGCGCGCACGATCGCCGCGCAATCGATCGGCGGCGATTATTTCGACTTCATTCCCAAGAGCGACGGACGAACCGCCCTCTGCCTGGGAGACGTTTCCGGAAAGGGATTGCCCGCCTCGCTCCTCATGGCAAACCTTCAGGCGACGCTTCGCGGGCAGACGCTCGTGTCGCAGATTCCGTCGGAATGCCTCCTCCGGTCCAACAAGCTTCTGTTCGAGAGCACGAGCCCCGAAAAATTTGCAACGCTTTTTTACGGCATCATCGACATCCAGCAGCACTACATTCATTATTCGAACGCAGGGCACGACTGGCCGTTTCTGATCAGGAGCGACAATACCATCCAGCGGTTGAAAACGGGGGGCCTCATGATCGGCCTCATTGAACAGGCGGCGTACGAAGATGAGCGCATCGACATGCATGCCGGCGATCTTCTCGTCGTCCAATCGGACGGCGTGAGCGAGGCGATGAACAGCAATCAGGAGCAATTCGGCGAAGAGCGCCTGCAGGCCCTGCTGCTCGAACAGAAGAACAGAACTGCGGAAGAGATCGCCGATGCGGTGGTAAAAGAAGTGCGAAAACATGCCGGCGCTCACCCGCAGTCGGACGATATTACGATCATGGTCATCAAACGGGTGATGTAATTTCATTTCGCATCACGGCAGCTCATCACTTTGCACGGTGCAGCGATGTTTCTGCGAATGGTCACACATATAATCCGCGCTGAAGAATCGGAACGCAATGCACAGGTCTACGCCGACTCGATCCTCTCCGCGCTCCGCTCGACGCCCGGATGCGCGTTCGCGTCGCTCCTCCAGAACACGCAAAATGCGCAGGAGTGTATTTCGTTGACGATCTGGAATTCGCGGAAGGAATCGAACGAGTACGAAGAAAGCGGACTGTACCGGAAGCTGGTCGACGAGCTCCGTCCGTTCTTCGCCGAATCGACCGAGTGGAAACTCGAGCTTTCGGAGAATCTTTCGCTTGAATATACGCCGGTCAAGGTCGAACCGACGGTGGAGCGCTTCGACGATTCGGTCGCCGGCTCCGACAACATCAGCCGGCTGAAAGCGAAGCCGTTCGCCGCGCACATCCTTGAGGTCACGGTCAGGGAAGATCAAAGCAGCGCGTTCGAAACGAAATTCGCGTCGGACATCCACCCGAAGTACGAGGCGCACAAAGGGTTCATCGACCTCGTCCTCGTCCGTGAGCATCATAAATTCCATATCGTTTCGTTCTGGGATGAAACCGTCGACCTCGGGTCGGCGTCGGGAATCACTTCGGTGGATCAATTGCTCGAATCGGTCTATAAGATTTTGCCCTCGTTTGTCCGTCAGCAGATCGCTCACGGAAGCGGCCCCCACACATTGGCTTCCAGCGAAGATGTGAGATCGGCGGCGTACCGTTGTCTCACGGCCGAATGGTTCGTCAAATAACGGGATGACCGGCGCATTTGGGGGTGACCCAGCTTAGAGATCCTACGCGCAGGACTGGCATTCTCGCCTCTCCTCATGATGGGTCAGGCAGGTCACGAAGTGATGCCTTTGGCAAATGTCCGAACTGCGAATGCCGTACGTGAGCCGCTTCGGAACCTTTTCCTCTTTGGAGAAATGAATGATAGGTCAAACAATCTTTCAGTACGAGATCCCTGAGCAGCTGGGTGAAGTTCCAAAATCACCCGCGAGCCTGGGGCAGCGAGCGAAAGTGAACTTGCGGATCCCGCCGCTTTTTGGCGGGAAGGGAAGGAGTGTGAAGAGTGATCGGTAAAACTATTCTTCAGTACGAGATCCTTGAGCAGCTGGGCGAGGGGGGCATGGGGGTCGTCTATAAGGCGAAGGATACGAAGCTCGATCGTTTTGTTGCGCTGAAATTTCTCAGCGCGAAAGTCGCTTCGTCGGAATCGGACAGGCAGCGGTTCATCCAGGAAGCGAAGGCCGCCGCGACGCTGAATCATCCGAACATCTGCACAATTTACGATGTCGGCGAACATGAGGGACAGCTCTTCATCGCAATGGAATTCATCGAAGGGGAAACGCTGCGCGACCGGAAAAGCAACATCTCGCTCAAACAATCGGTCGACATCGGCATCCAGATCGCCGAGGGGCTCGCCGCCGCCCATGAAAAAGGGATCGTCCACCGGGACATCAAGCCGGAAAACGTCATGCTCAGGAAGGACGGGCTTGTGCAGATCATGGATTTCGGTCTGGCGAAATTGCAGGGCGTTTCCCGCCTGACGCGCGAGGGAAACACCGTCGGCACCGTCGGATACATGTCGCCGGAACAAGTCCAGGGGTTCAACGTCGATCATCGGACGGACATATTCTCGTTCGGCGTCTTACTGTATGAATTGATCTCCGGGCAATCGCCGTTCAAAGGAATGCACGAGACGGCGATCATCTATGAGATCGTCAACGTCGACCCGGAACCGATCTCGATCTTGAAACCGGAGCTGCCCCCCGACCTCGATGCGATCCTGCTCGAATGCCTTGCGAAAGAGCCGGATGAACGGTACCAATCGGCAAAAGAAATTGTCAAAGACCTCCGGAAATTAAAGAGGGAATCGAGCAGACAGACTGCGAGCAGAGTCCTGGCGGTCCGGAAAAGCCAGATCGCTTCGGGTTCGAGGGTCGCCCCGCAGACGGTCGAGTTCGAAGCGCTTCCTCAGAAAAAAAAGTTTTCGGTCGATCCCTGGATGATCGCGGCGCTGTCGGTTTCCGCGGTACTGGCCGGGGCGCTCGCGTGGTATTTTCTCGCTGGCGCCGCCCCCCCCGAATTGATCCGGCTCTCGTTCGAAGCCCCCGCGTCCAATATTTTCAATTCGTCGTACGGAGGACACTTGGAAATTTCTCCCGACGGAACGATGATCGCGTTTGTTGCGGTCGACTCAATGGGAAAAGACCACCTCTGGGTTCGCCCTCTCGACTCCCCCACCCCGCTTCTTTTGTCCGGCACTGATAACGCCTACTATCCGTTTTGGTCGTACGACAGCAGGATGGTGGCTTTCTTTGCCGAGGGAAAGCTCAAAAAAATAGATGCAAAAGGGGGGCCGGTGCTGACCGTGTGCGAATCATCGGGGGGGCGGGGAGGAACATGGGACAAAGAGGGCATCATTGTTTTTGCCCCCGGTCCCGACGGTCCTCTTTTTCAGGTTCCTTCCGCAGGAGGTACGCCGAAACAGGTGACAACGCTGGACTCGACCGAGTTCGAGGTGAACCACCGATGGCCCGTTTTTCTTCCGGACGGGAATCATTTCTTTTATACTGTCCAGACAAGCAAGCCTTCCCTTGAGGAGGATGCCGACCATGTCCGGATCGGTTCTTTGAATGACCCGAAAACCAAAATTGTAATCCACGCTTCGAGCAATGTGGTCTACAACAAAGGCTGGGTGATGTATTATAAACAGAATTCGCTGCTGGCGCAGCGCTTCGACGAAGGGGCCGGCGAAGTGACGGGCGAGCCGATTCCGATCCTCGAAAACCTTCTCTATGCGCGTGTCAGGAGCAAAGGGGCTTTTTCTCTTTCGAGAAACAACCGGCTGGCGTACCTCGGCATGTCGAAATCAGACAACGAGATGGTCGTCTATAACTCGAACGGCGCCGTGCAGCGCACGATCCAATCCAAAGTGCCGACAACGTGGGCGTCGTTCTCCACCAACGGAAGATACATCGCCACCGATGCGCTGGATGAATCCTCGAAGAACACGGACCTCTGGATCCACGACATCGATCGGAATGCGGACACGCGGCTGACGTTCGACAAGGGAACGGAGATCGTCCCGGTATGGTCGCCGGACGACAGCAAGGTGTATTTCAGTTCCAATGCGTCCGGCGTGTTCAATATCTACGCGAAGAACAGCAACGGCACCGGCGATGAGGAGCTGGTGTACAGCTCGAAGTACAGCTCGTATGTCACCGACGTTTCGCGCGACGGAAAAAAGCTCCTCCTTTCCATCAACACCCAGGGGCCGCAGAAATGGGACATTGGCGTCTATGATATGGGGGGGAAAAAATTTACCCCCCTCCTGACCTCCGAGTTCAACGAATGGCTCGGGACATTTTCGCCCGACGGGAAATGGTTTGTCTACCAGTCCGATGAGACGGGAAAATACGAAGTCTACATCCGGCCGACGGACGGCTCGCCGAGCAAGTGGCAGGTATCGACCAACGGGGGAGGCTCGCCGAGGTGGCTTACCAACGGCAGGGAGATCATCTACAGCATCAACGACCACCAAATTTATGTTGCACCGGTGTCCGTTTCGGGGAACGAGATCGCCGTCGGCCAGTCGAAGCTCGTGTTCAAGATCGACGCCGGCTTTCAGACAAGTCTCTACGACATTTCAAGGGACGGCAAAGAGGTCCTCATCACCCGAACGTTGAACACGCAAACGCTGAAAAGCGGGTCGCTCATGTTCAACTGGAAGAATCTCGTCGAAAATAAATAACCGGACAGCAGGATGATCGGCCAGACAATTTCACACTATAAAATACTCGAGAAGCTCGGCGAAGGGGGCATGGGGGTTGTCTACAAGGCCGAAGACACGGACCTCAACCGTATTGTCGCGTTGAAATTCCTCCCGCCGCAAAACTCGCTGTCGCAGCAGGATAACGAGCGATTTCTCCGGGAAGCGCAAACGGCCGCCGTTTTGAACCACCCGAATGTCTGCACCATCTTTTCAATAGAAAAAGACGACTCGAACGGGGAGAAGCGTCAGTTCATCGTCATGGAATATGTGGAAGGAATGACGCTGAGGGAAAAGCTTGCCGAGGGGCCGCTCTCGCTCGATACAGCATCGCAGTATGCAATTCAGATCGGCGAAGCGCTTCATGAAGCGCATTCCAAGAACATTATCCATCGCGACATTAAGGCGGATAATGTGATGATGACGGCGAAGAACAAGATCAAGGTGATGGATTTTGGTCTCGCAAAGCTAAAAGGTTCGCTGAAATTGACGCGGACCTCCAGCACCGTCGGCACGCTCGCATACATGGCCCCGGAACAGCTCAATGGTGGAGAAGTCGATTCACGCTCGGATATCTTTTCATTCGGCGTTCTCTTCTTTGAAATGCTCACCGGGAAAATGCCGTTCCGCGGCGAGCACCAGGCAGCGATGGTCTATTCCATTGTCAATGAACCCGCCGAGCCGATCACGAAATATCTCCCCGAAGCGTCGGAAGAGTTGTCGAAAATATTCGAAAAAGCGCTGGAGAAAAATCCCGATGAACGCTATCAAACGGCTATCGATATGTCGGTCGATATCCGGCGGTTAAAAAAGCAGACCTCGAAAATTACGTCGATCCGCTCGCTTCAAAACGATGCCTCAGGAATGAGGCCGGCCGCAGCCCCTTCTGCAGCGCAGAATCTGAAATCGCCGGCACGCGTAATGCCGTGGAATTCGGCGCGGGTTCTTCAAATCGCCGTCGGTGTGTTGATCGTTGTCGTTGCCGTCATTTTATTTTCCAGCAGGACCGCGAGTACGGCCGTTCGTGTCACGGTCTCCCAGATCACTGATATGCCGGGGGAAGAATTGTATCCCGATATTTCTCCCGATGGAAATTTTATCGCGTTCACGCGTAACGAGGGGGAGGAGCAGGATATTTTTCTCCAGCGGATCGGCGGAGGGAATCCTATCAACCTTACGAAGGACTCTCATTCAAAAAATAATAGTGCTGCGTTCTCGCCGAACGGCGACCAGATAGCGTTCTGCTCGGACAGGGATGGGGGCGGGATCTATCTGATGGGGTCAACGGGTGAATCGGTCCGTAGACTCACAAAAACCGGTTACAACCCGGCCTGGTCGCCGGACGGAAAAAAGCTTGCCTACGCAACAGAACAGGTGAGAGTCCCTTATGCGAGAACGACGAGAAGCCAGCTCTGGACGGTCTCGATCCGGGATGGGGCAACTGAGCTGCTGGACTCGGGTGATTGCGTTCAACCACGATGGTCTCCCCGAGGAACGAGGATCACATACTGGGGTTTGCCCACCGGATCCGGTTGGAGAGATCTGTGGACGATCGACAGCGATGGGAAGAATAAAACCCGGATTACCAATGACGCGGCCATCGACTGGAATCCGGTGTGGTCGCCCGACGGCCGCTTCATCTACTTCTTAAGCGACAGAAGCGGCACCATGAATGTATGGCGCGTCCCGATTGATGAAAAAACCGGAGAAGCAAAAGGAGAATTGGAGCAGGTCACTGTGCCGGCTTCGAATTGTGCGTGGCTGACACTTTCCCATGACGGCAGGAAGCTCATCTACTCTTCTTTGGAAACTCGTGCAAATATTTATAGAACGGGATTCGATCCTGTGAACGAGCGATTCGTCGGACCGCCCGTGCAGATCACCAGCGGCTCGAAAACGTACAATTGGCTCGATATTTCACCGGACGGGAAACGGATCGCTACGGCAAGCTCCGGTCTCCAAGAAGATATCTTTGTGATGAACAGCGATGGATCGAATATCCGGCGGCTGACAAACGACAAACCCAAAGACCGGGGAGTGAAATGGTCGAAGGATGGAAATTCAATCTACTCCTATTCCGACCGGAGCGGCAAATACGATTTATGGAGGATAAGTCTCGACGGGAGCGGACTGGAACAGATGACGAACGGTCAGGATAACGTCAACAATCCGCACATTTTCCCTAACGGAGTCAATATCGTGGGTGGAAGCATGAGCGCAACCTGGGTGTTTGACCTGACAAAGCCGATGGAGCAGCGCCTTGTCAGGACCATCCCGAACATTCCTGGTACGGTCGATCGTCTTGGTGTCACCGATATTGCACCCGACAACCAGCTTCTCATCGGAGCAAGAGTATTTCCTGACGGATCCGCTAATGGAATCTATACCTACTCTCTCAATGACGATGAATTCAAGAAGGTCGTCGACTATGGCACTTTTCCGCACTGGATTGAAGGAGTGAACAAGGTGATGTTTTTTTACAAAGGCAAGATCTTTTTGTTGAATAGAAGGACCAACGCTATAAAGGAACTTGATGCCTCGCTCCATGTCGACGTCGAGTATTTTCATGCCCTGTCGCCCGACCAGCGGGCTTTCTACTTTATCAAAACGGAAGCCGAGTCGGATGTGTGGCAGGCAATGATGGAATGACCAGCAAAACTGTCTCACGCAAATCCCGATGGGATGGCTTCGCAATTCGTAGCGCAGCCAGGTTTCTTATCGTATTTTTTGCGCACGTGCGTCTTTGTGTGAAGGAAGCTTCTGAATTTATTCCCCGGATATCTCATGATCGGCCAGTCCATTTCGCACTATAAAATACTCGAGAAGCTCGGCGAGGGGGGGATGGGCGTCGTCTATAAAGCCCAGGACTTGAAACTCGACCGCTTTGTTGCGCTCAAATTTCTCCCGGCTCATATTTCCGGCTCCGAGCAGGAAAAATCACGCTTCATCCAGGAAGCGAAATCGGCGTCGGCGCTGAATCATCCGAACGTCTGCACCATTTACGGGATCGACGAGTACAACGGCCAGCAATATATCGAGATGGAGCTGGTCGACGGCGTCACGCTGCGCGAGAAAGCCGCCGCCTCGCAGCTGACGATCAAGCAGGTCGTCGAGTATGGGATCCAGATCGCCGAAGCGCTGCAGGAAGCGCACAGCAAGGGGATCATCCACCGCGACATCAAATCCGAAAATATCATGATCAACTCGAAGGATCAGATCAAGATCATGGATTTTGGCCTCGCGAAGCTGAAGGGATCGTTGAAGCTGACCAAAACTTCGAGCACCATCGGCACGCTCGCCTACATGTCGCCGGAGCAGATCCAGGGAGTCGAAGCCGATGTCCGGTCGGACATCTTCTCGTTCGGCGTCGTCCTCTTCGAGATGACCGCCGGCAGAACCCCGTTCCGCGGAGAGCACGAAGCGGCGATGATGTATTCCATCGTCAACGAGGAGCCGGAGGAAGCGTCGAAATACCGGCAGGATATTCCGCCGGAGCTGCTCCACATCCTGAATAAATCCCTCGAGAAAGACCCGGAGGACCGCTACCAATCGATGTCCGAGATCATTGTCGACCTTCGGCGCCTGAAAAAAGAATCGACCAGAGTCAATCGCACGCAGCTGGTGTCCCTCCCCGGCGGGAAGCCAGCGAACGTTCTTCCGCCGCCGGAAAAGCCTGGGCGGAAAATACCGTCAAAGAAAATATTGATGTGGGCCGGCGGAGCCGCCGTCCTCGCGGCTGCATTCTTCCTTCTGAAGGATGTCGTGGTGTCAAACATCGGAAGGAACAGCGACAAGAAGATCATCGCGGTCATTCCGTTCGAGAACCTCGGCCCGAGCGACAAAGATTATTTTGTTGACGGCATGACCGACGAGGTCACGAGCCGGCTGTCGGGGCTTTCGGGACTGAGCGTCATCGCGAGGTCGAGCGCAGCGCAGTACAGGAAGACGACAAAATCCCTGAAACAGATCGGCGAAGAGCTCGGCGTCAATTATATTTTGCAGGGGACCGTCCGCTGGGAAGACTTTGACGGCGAGACGCACGTGCGGGTCAGCCCGACGCTCATCAAAGTAGAGGACGGGACGCAGACATGGTCAGAATCGATGGAATCCGTTCTTTCGAGCGCGTTCAAGCTGCAATCCGACATCGCGAGCAGAGTTGCCGGCGCGCTGGACGTTGCCCTGGCGAAGACGGAGAAGACCTCGCTGGAAACGTCGCTCACCGAGAACTCGGAAGCGTACGACTACTACCTGCAGGCGACGCAGTATTCGGACCGGACGGTCTCGAGATCCGATTTTGAGATCGCCGTCAAATTATTCGAGCGTGCGATCCGGCTCGACCCTTCGTTCGCTGCGGCATACGCCAAGCTCTCGTACGTCCATTCCAACATGTACTGGTTCTTCTACGACCGGACCGAAAGCCGGGTCGAGAAGTCGCGTGCGGCGGCTGAAAAGGCAATGACGTTGGCGCCGGAACTCTCTGAAGCCCACGAGGCGATGGGATGGTACTACTACCATGCCAAACTGGACTATAAAAGCGCGCTCGATGAATTTTCTCTTGCACTCAAGTACCGGCCGAGCAATTCGAACATCTATTACGGCATCGCTGCGGTACTGCGCCGCCAGGGAGATATGGCGGGGTCGATTGAGTCGTTCAAGAAAGCGATCGTGGGCAACCCGCGCGGGTCGGATCTGTTCCGGCAGCTCGGGGAGACGCAGACGCTTCTTCGCGATTATCAGGATGCCGACCTTAATTATGAGAAGTCGATCGAGCTCACGCCGGATGTCTCGGCAGTGTATTGGGAAAGGGCGAGAAATTTTCTCCTCTGGAAAGGGGACGTGAACGAGGCGCGCCGGATCGTCGAAGATTGCCGGCGCCAGGGGAAAGACAGCGGGACGGAATACTTCCTTGCCGACATGACATACGAGGTGGAAGTCGTCGGCGGCAATTATGAAGCGGCCAGGTCTGCCCTCAACCACGAGAGCGCCGACGTCATCGTGAACGATCAATTCCAGTATCTTCCTTCATCGCTGCTTCGCGCCGAGCTTGAAGAGCTCCGCGGCAACGGATCCGCAGCAAGGAATTATTTTGACAGCGCCCGTGTCCATCTGGAACGGGAGATCAAAGCACATCCCGCGGACGAGCGCCTGTACGGCTCGCTCGGCATCGTTTACGCAGGACTCGGCCGAAAGGAAGATGCGCTTCGCGAGGGAAAGCACGGCCTTGAGCTTCTTCCGATCGAAAAGGAAGCATGGCGCGGTTCGTACCGGCTGATGGACCTCGCGCGTATTTATGCGATGACCGGCGAGCAGGACCTGGCCGTCCAGTCCCTCGAACGGCTCCTCTCGATCCCGTGCGAGCTCTCGGGAGCGCTGCTGAAGATCGATCCGCGGTGGAATTCCCTCAAGGAGAATAAAAAATTTCAATCGTTGATAAATACCAATCTCTGATAACTTTTAAGGCAGGATGCAAGCATGATCGGTCAGACAATTTCACACTATAAGATCCTTGAAAAACTCGGCGAAGGCGGTATGGGCGTTGTCTACAAAGCCCAGGATTTGAAGCTCGACCGGCTGGTGGCGATAAAATTTCTCCCCGGCCATCTCTCCGCTTCCGCCGACAGCAAGGCGCGGTTTTTGCAGGAAGCGAAGGCTACCGCCGCTCTCAATCACCCGAACATCCTTAACGTGTACGAGATCGACGAACAGGACGACGGGATGTTTCTTGTGATGGAGTATCTCGACGGAACGACGCTGAAAAGATACCTTTCGAACCTCACGAGCGGGACCGGCGTCCCGGTCCATCAGGCGCTCGAGTGGGCTTCCCAGATCGCACAGGGGCTCAAAGCAGCGCACGGAAAGAACATCGTTCACCGCGACATCAAGCCCGAGAACGTGATGCTCGCGCACGACGGGAAGCTGAAGATCATGGATTTCGGCATCGCGAAGCTCAAGAGCAGCTCCGGGCTGACGAGGACCGGCACCTCACTGGGAACGCTGTCGTACATGGCCCCCGAACAGGCGCAGGGGGAATCGGCCGATCAGCGGTCGGACATCTGGTCGCTCGGCGTCGTTCTCTACGAACTTCTCACGGCCGACCTTCCCTTTAAGTCCGAGCACGAAGCAGGGCTCCTTTATCTGATCGTCAACGAAGATCCGCCGGTGCCAAGCCTCATGGATAGAAAAATTCCCCACCAGGTCGATGCTCTCCTCAAAAAAATGCTGGCGAAGGGAAGAACGCAGCGGTATCAGTCGATGGATGAGGTCCTCCAGTCGCTGCAGGAGACGCTGCGCGCGGTCGACAGTTCCGCCTCACAACCGCAGACGAAGGCGATCGCGGTCCTGCCGTTCGGCAACATCAGCCCGGACAAGGAAAGCGATTACTTCAGCGACGGCCTCACGGAGGAGCTCATCATCAATCTGTCGCGGCTGAAGGATATCCGCGTAGTGCCGAGGACGACATCGATGCAGTACAAAACGACAACGAAGGACGTCAAGGCGATCGGGCGGGAGCTCGGCACACGGTACATTCTGGCCGGAAGCGTCCGGAAATTCCAGGACAACCTCCGCATCGCGGTCGAGCTGGTCGACGTCGAAGCCGACGCGCAGTTGTGGGCCGAGACGTACAAAGGAAAGCTCTCGGATGTTTTCGACATCCAGGAGCAGGTCTCAAAACAGATCGTCGACGCGCTGATGGTGAAGCTGACGCCGAAGGAACAGATCGTGCTGACGAAGCGTCCGACGCTGAACGCGCAGGCGTTCGACTGCAACCTCCGCGCGCGCGATTCGATGTACCGGTTCACGAAGAACGGCGTGCAGATCGCCGTCGAGCTTTTTCAGAAGGCCATCGAATACGACGCGCGCTATGCCGATGCCTATGCCGGCCTGAGCGAGGCATACGCGCATTTGTACCAGCAGTTCGACCGGAACGAGACGCTGCTCGACAAGGCCATGGAGGCCGGGCTCAAGGCGCTGATGTACGACCCGTCGCTTTCCGAGGCCTACTCCGCGCTGGGACTTGTCTACCTGCATAAAAAGTCGACCGCAGAAGCCCTCGAGACAAGCCTGAAGGCCATCGAGCTTAATCCCTCGAACCACACGGCGTATTGGACTCTTGGGCGGACGTATGTCACGACCGACCGCACCCGGGAAGCTATCGACCTCTTCCTGAAGGTTGTCGAACTCAACGCCGATTTCTACGCCGCGTACGGAGACCTCGTCCTCTGCTATGTCCGGCTCGGGGAGAATGACAACGTCAAGAAGTGGCTCGACGAATCGCTGGTGATGTTCCCGAGGTACCTGACACTTCACCCCGACGATGCCCGGGCACATATCTTCTTCGCCCTTGCGCTTGTGCGGAGCGGACGCATCGAGGAAGGAAAGGTCAAAGCCGCCCGCGCTATCGACCTGAGCCCGAACGACCCGCTGATGTTCTACAACGCGGCCTGTTTTTACGCCAACATCAACGAAAAGGCGCTGGCGCTCCAGACGCTCAAGAAGGCGCTTGCGTCGGGATACGGATTCCACGAGTGGACCAAGCGCGACCCCGACCTCGACAGCCTCCGCAACGAGCCGGAATATATCGAGATGATGAAGGGAAAATAGCCGATGCTCGGGGAGACGATTTCACAGTACCATATCGTTGAGAAGCTTGGTGAAGGGGGCATGGGTGTGGTGTTTAAGGCCCGGGACACCAAACTCGACCGCTTTGTCGCACTGAAATTCCTTCCCGCCCATCTTGCGGCATCGGACGAAAATAAAGCACGGTTCATCCAGGAAGCGAAGGCTGCCTCTGCCCTTAATCATCCGAACATCTGCACGATCCACGACATCCAGGAACACGGCGGCCAGCTCTTCATCGTGATGGAATTTGTCGACGGAGAGACGCTGCGCGAAAAGAAAGGGACGCTGACGCCAAAGCAGGTGATCGAGTACGGAATTCAGATCGCCGAAGGACTCGCGGCGGCACACGAACAAGGAGTGGTTCACCGCGACATCAAATCCGAGAACATCATGGTGACGGGGAACGGGAGGGTCAAGATCATGGATTTTGGGGTGGCGAAGCTTCGCGAGGGGCCGATGCTGACGAACGCCGGCACCGCCGTCGGGACATTCGCCTACATGTCGCCCGAGCAGATCCAGGGAATGGATGTCGACCGACGGACCGATCTCTGGGCATTCGGCGTCGTGCTGTATGAGATCGCCACGGGAGCGCTTCCATTCCAGGCCGATCACCAGGCGGCGATGATGTACGAGGTCCTGAACGTGGACCCTCCTCCGGCAAACACGAAGCGCCCGGACATCGGGTCGAACGTTGCCTCCGTCATCACCGGACTGCTTCAAAAGGACCAGAGCAAACGGACATCGGCCGCATCGGACGTGATCGAGCATCTTCGGCAAACGCCGAGCGCGGTTCCGGCAGAGGAAGAAGAAAAATCCATCGCGGTTCTTTACTTCGAGAACATGAGCTCTGAGAAGGAGAGTGAATATTTCTGTGCCGGAATGACAGAGGATATCATCACAGACCTGTCGAAGATCAAGCATCTGAAGGTCGTCTCCCGGACGGATATGCTGGCATTCCGCGGCAAGGAGATCAATTCGCGGCTCATCGGGCAGACGCTCCGCGTCAATTACATGCTGGAAGGGAGCGTGCGCAAATCCGGGAACAAGATGCGGATCACGGCGCAGCTGATCGACGTCCGCAACGGCTTCCATCTTTGGGCCGACCGGTACGACCGGCTCCTTGAGGATATCTTCGATGTGCAGACGGAAGTTGCACAGAAGATCGCCGAAGCGCTTAAAATTTCTCTTACAACATCAGAGAAGGAATCGCTGGAGAAGAAGCCGACGGACGACCTGCGGGCTTACGACCTCTATCTGAGGGGGAAGGAATTTGTCTTTCGCCGCGGCAAAAAGAACACTGAGGCGGCGATCCAGATGTTTCAGAACGCAATTTCGATCGACCAAAAGTTCTCTTCCGCTTACTCCGCGCTCGGCGAAGCATGCTCGTACATGTATGCATGGTATGACGGCGACCCGAAATGGCTCGGGAAGACGATCGAGAACAATCAAAAGGCGCTCGACCTCGACCGCGATTCGGTTGAAGCTTCCTTCGGGATCGGGATGGTCTACTACCATCAGAAGCACTTTGACGAGGCGAAGCGGATATGGCAGGACGTGATCCGGCAAAAGCCCGATTTTTATGACGCGTACCGCTGGCTGGGGGCGCTTTCGGACGTCACCGGGAGCTACGACGAGGCCCTCGGTCACTATCAGAAGTGTGCAGAGCTGAAGCCGTACAGCGAAGAACCATGGATGCACACCTACATGACGCATTTAAGAAAACACGACACGCAGTCGTCGGAGAACGCGATGCGAAAAATGATCGAAGTCGGCGAGCGGAAGCTCGGGGTCAATCCGGACGACATCATCGTGCTCAGCAGGATCGTCGGGGCGTACGCCCACTTCGGCGAGAAGGAAAAAGCGTACGCCATTCTCAAGCGGATCACCGAGCTTGACCCGACCGACGGGCTTGCGCAGTACAACTGCGCCTGCACCTACGCGGTGCTGGGGGATACGAAAGAAGCGCTCGCGTGTCTTACAAATGCGATTCGAAGCGGATACAAAAATATGAAGGAATGGGTCAAAGCCGACCCGGATCTCGTTTCGCTGAGAAACGATCCGGAGTACACCGCGCTTGTCGGAGAAATGAGGTGAACCAGCGATGATCGGACAAACTATATCGCACTATACGATCCTCGAGAAATTGGGCGAGGGGGGCATGGGCGTCGTCTATAAAGCCCAGGACACGAAGCTCGACCGGTTCGTCGCGCTGAAATTTCTTCCGGCGCATCTTGCCGCATCGGAGCAGGACAAAGCGAGATTTGTCCAGGAAGCAAAATCGGCCGCCGCTCTCAATCATCCGAACGTCTGCTCCATTATCGATATCCAGGAACACGATGGTCAGATGTTTATTGTGATGGAATTCGTTGACGGGCAGACTCTTCAGGAGAAGAAAGGAACGTTCTCGCATAAACAGGCGATCGATTATGCAATTCAGATCGCCGAAGGACTTGCCGCCGCCCACGAAAAAGGAGTCGTTCATCGGGACATCAAGCCTGAAAATATCATGATTCGCAAAGACGGCATCGTGCAGGTCATGGATTTTGGCCTGGCGAAACTGCAAGGCGCATCCAGATTGACCAAAGAAGGAAGCGTCGTTGGTACGGTTGGATATATGTCCCCCGAGCAGGTGCAGGGGCACGAAACAGATTATCGCACGGATATCTTTTCTTTCGGCGTAATTTTTTACGAAATGCTTACCGGGGCATCACCGTTCAAAGGGGTTCACGAGACCGCGATACTGTATGAGATCGTCAATGTTGACCCGGCACCGCCATCCACAGTAAAGCCGGGACTTCCCCCCGAAGTTGATGCTCTTTTGGAGGAGTGCCTCGCGAAAGAACCGGATGAACGGTTTCAATCGGCAAAAGAAATAGTTAGAGATCTGAGAAAACTCAAGAGGGATTCGGGGAGACAAAGGACAAGCAGTATTGGTATCGGCCGCGGCAGTAAAATCGATTCAGGAACACAAAACTCAACACGAGGCAATTTTTATAGACCGTTGATTCTGGGAGCGTCCTTTGTCCTTCTGGCAATATTCTCGCTGATCATCGGGTGGAATATCCATAAAGAATCATCGAAGGAAGTTCGAAAATTCCAATGGCCTTACGAATATGATTGGTGCGTCTTATCTCCGGATGGAAAGAAGATAGCCTATTCTAAGGGAGAGAAACTCTGGATTCGCCGTCTTGATAAAATCGATCCGATAGAAATTAAGAACGATGGTACCATTACAAATATACTCTGGTCTCCCAACAGCGAATATATTGCATATTTTGCCGGCTTCGAGACATCTAAATATCAACTAAGAAAGATCTCGATCAATGGTACCGGAAATGAATTGATCGTCAAAACAGAAGGCAATTATTATCCAAGATTCTGGGGAATTGATGATTCTATCGTAGTGACAACTTGGGATAACAAAGGAAGCAACATGTTATTAAACGTGCCTTCTTCCGGAGGTGAGTTAAAACCAATGTATGGCGGAGACCCCCTTCTGTCTACGATCAGGGGAAATTTGACCCACGTATTAGGATTACCCGACGGCAAGACCATCCTTCTCAGCGATAATGTGGTTAACGGCAGGGGCGAAATTCTCATACAAACGGGGGACAAACGTACGACCATTTACAGCGGACCTCCGGAGAGTTCTATCGGCAGGCCTGTCTATTCAAACAGCGGGCATATTCTTTTTCCACTTTCCACCCTTAGCAGCTCTGTTCCGGACATCTGGGCAATTCCATTTGACCTCTCTTCCCTGAAAATTACCGGCAATCCTTTTTTAGTTGTCAGGAATGTGAATGCAGACCGAATAAGTGTGACTGAAAACGGGATGTTGTCCTATGTTGACGTGGGCAACTCCGTCATTGGTGCTCAATTGGTCCTGCTTTCCCGCGCCGGCCAGTTTCTAAAAACGATAGGCCAGACTCAATCAGATATTCATTCTCCGGCGGTTTCTCCGGATGGTCAAACAGTCGCGACCATGAGTTCGGAAGGAAATGGAAAATACGATATTTGGCTGCATGACGTAGCGAAAGGAACCAAGTCTCAATTGTCGTTCGACATCCCGGAAACATGGAGGCCAAGTTGGTCTCCCAGCGGCAAGGAAATCGTTTTTCAATCAGGGTTCTTCGATTCATCACGAATCTACGTTCAAGGGGTTAACGGACATACATCCGCAAAACTTCTGATGGGCGCGAATCAATGGGGAAGTTCATCGTATTGGTCTGCTGATGGAAGATTCATCTTGTTCACGCGATCGGAATCCCAGCCTCGAACACATAATGATCTCTGGTATCTGGAATTGGGCAGGGACAGTTCTCAGAAACGGCTCTTCGAATCTAGGTTCAATGAGGATTGCCCCTATATGTCGCCTGATGGACGATTTGTGGCATTCCAATCGGATAAAAGTGGCCAGTGGGAAGTCTATGTTACCGACTTCCCAAATGCCCAACAGCAGTGGCAGATTTCGATTGAAGGAGGGTTGTATCCTCAATGGGTTCGCAACGAGATATTTTTTGTAACTCCAAAGTCGAACGAACTCATGTCAGCCAAAGTGAAGACCAGTCCTGGTTTTCGGGCAGAAAATCCTGAGAAGCTATTTTCAGCGGATGCTGTCCATGTTCAACTGGCATTGGCGTACTCATTCTTCTACACAGTGACCAGGGACGGAAAAAACATTATCGCCGTAAAAAGGCTGGGAGAGTCCAACCGGCCCAATCTGATTATGGTGGAAAACTGGTTTGAAGACTTTAAGGACAAAAGGTAAAGTACATTAATGATCGGACGAACGATATTTCATTATAGGATCCTCGAGAAATTGGGCGAGGGGGGCATGGGCGTCGTCTATAAAGCCCAGGACACCAAGCTCGACCGGTTCGTCGCGCTGAAATTTCTTCCGGCGCATCTTGCCGCATCGGAGCAGGACAAGGCACGATTCATTCAGGAAGCGAAATCGGCCGCCGCTCTCAATCATCCGAACGTCTGCTCCATTATCGATATCCAGGACCATGAAGGGGCTCAGGGGGAGAAGCAGCTCTTCATCGTCATGGAATTCATTGACGGTCAAACGCTGCAGGAAAAGAGATCATCGCTCACTCAAAAACAGGCGATCGATTACGCGATACAGATCGCCGAAGGACTCGCGGCCGCCCACGAAAAAGGGATCGTGCACCGGGACATCAAGCCCGAGAACATCATGATCCGCAAGGACGGGATCGTGCAGGTGATGGATTTCGGCCTTGCCAAGCTCGTCGGTGTGTCGCGGCTGACGAAACAGGGGAGCACGGTCGGCACGCTCGGCTACATGTCCCCCGAACAAGTGCAGGGACAAGAGACCGATCATCGTTCGGATATCTTCTCGTTCGGTGTCTTGCTCTACGAAATGTTGACGGGAAAATCGCCGTTCAACGGCGCTCATGAGAGCGCGATCCTGTACGAGATCGTGAACGTCGACGTTCCCCCCATGTCCACGATCAAGCCGGAGATCGATCCTGAGCTTGACCGGATCGTTCTCGAGTGCATGGAGAAAGACCCGAATGAGAGGATGCAGTCGATCAAGCAGGTGGCGATCGACCTGAGCAGGTTCAAACGGACCTCGAGCCGGTCCAGACAAAGCAGGATCATTCCTGCACAGCCGGCGGCGCTGAAGCCCGGAGCGGAAAATGCTATCCGCGCGGAGAGGCTCCTGCCGCAAAAATATCTCTGGCAGATTCTGACATTGCTCTTCCTGGTCACCACGCTGTTCTTTGCCTGGAATTCGTGGAGAAGCGACAGACCACCGGCGGCCGTCATGAGGTTCACGGTTGATCTGCCCCTCACCACACCGCTGGTCGCCGGGGCTTCAACAGTGGCTATTTCGCCGGATGGAAAATATTTTGTCTACCTCGCGCTATCGTCGGGCGATCCTGTTCTCTTTCTCAGGCCGATCGACAGTTTCACCGCGCATTCTTTGAACGGCACAGAAAACGCGAGCGATCCTTTTTTTTCGCCCGACGGCCAATGGATCGGGTACTTTGCAAACGGAAATTTGAAAAAGATCTCTGTCTACGGCGGCGTGCCGCAGGACGTTTGCACCGTCCCCGGATATATGAGAGGCGGATACTGGACGAAGGATAATTTTATTTTGTTCGGCAATATCAACAACTCCATCTACCGTGTACCGTCGGGGGGCGGAACTCCGGTTGCAGCGACATATCTGGACACGGCCCAAGGGGAGATCAGCCACAGGTTTCCCCAGCTCCTCCCTGACGGCAAAACCGTCATTTTTACGGTCAAGAATAACAGCATGACCACCTTCAACGACGCTCTCATTGTCGCTGAAAATATTCAGACCCATGAGAGGAAGACCCTCGTGCGGGGAGGCGCGTATGCCAGGTATATTTCAACGGGGCACATCATTTATATCCGCGGGTCATCGATCTATGCGGTTCCGTTCGATCCGGATCGGGCAGCGATCACAGGGTCGCCGCTCCCCGTCGAAGAAGGGGGGATGATGAACCCCCTTTCGGGGGATGCTAACTACGGCGTGTCGAATTCCGGAACGCTGCTGTTCGCCCCTCTCGGTTCGTTCTCGGGAACGGAGGTATCGCTGGAATGGATCGACCGGCAGGGAAAACGGAACAACGTTCTCGATACGACCGGAGCGTACGGCGACGGCTCGCTTTCGCCCGACGGACAAAAACTGGCAATGACGATCAGGGCGGCAAATGACGATATCTGGGTATACCAGTTTCACCGGGGAACTCTCAGCCGGATCACGTTTGGCGGCGGGAACAGCGATTTCCCCGTCTGGTCTCCGGACGGGAAGCGGATCATCTTCGCCTCGGAAAAAGGGACGACGTGGAAATTATTTTCAAAACCATGGGACGGCAGCGGAAAAGAAGAGCTTCTCAGCGAAGACGTCGATACCGACCCCAATTCATGGGAATCCATTTCTCCGGACGGGAAAGCCGTTGCGTACGGCAAGAACGGGGACATTTGGGTGCTGCCGTTGACCGATGCCAAAAAACCGGAACAGTATATTGCGTCGCCGGCAACTGAGACCGACCCTTCATTCTCGCCGGACGGAAGGTGGATTTCGTACATGTCAAACGAATCGGGGCAGAACGAACTCTACGTCGTTCCCTATCCGCACGGCGGAGGCAAATACCAGATCTCGACGAACGGCGCTGATTTTGCCGTGCCTCCGCGGTGGCTCCCCGACGGCAGATCATTGATCTATCTTTCGGGAAGGCAGGTGATGGGGGTCCATGTGACACTCTCCCCCTCCTTTGATTATTCTCCACCGCAAAAGATCTTCGACCTTCCGGAATCGTGGAGCGGATCATTTGGAGACATCACAGCGGACGGGAAGAAATTTATCATCGGGACGACGAAATCCGGACCGGTCACAACATCCCGGGTGAATATCGTCGTCGGATGGTTCGACGAGCTGCAGAAGAAGTTTTCCGCACAACGGCAATAACATGCGGCCGGACGGAGAGGCTATGCGATTCCGCGTTTGCTTCGCCTGCCAGTGCATAGTTCGCCGACCGTTGATTCATTGAACAAATGAGATCATGAAGTACGCGATCATATCGGATATCCACGGAAATCTCGAAGCTCTGACGAAAGCGCTGGGCATCATCGAAGAAAGGCACGTCGATGAGGTCATCTGCCTCGGCGACGTTGTCGGATACGGAGCGAACCCGAACGAATGCGTCGACGCTGTTCGACGCACCTGCTCTGCGATCGTCCTGGGGAATCATGACGAGGCGGCGCTGGACCCCGGCGGGCCTCACGATTTCAACCCCATCGCACAGAAAGCGATCGAATGGACCGCGCAGCAACTGACGGAGGAGAACCGTTCGTTCCTGTCGTCGAGGCCGATGAACGTGAAGAAAGAGGATGTGCAGTTTGTCCATTCTTCTCCCCGCTCGCCGGAGCTATGGGATTACATCATCAACGCCGACGATGCTGTCGAAGCGATCCGCAGTTGCGAAGAGAAGATCTGTTTTATCGGACACACGCACGTTCCCGGAATATTCTCGGCGCATGGAAGGTCGAGATCGGTCGTGCGGAGCGAAAAGCAGCTCGTCAACGTCGGCAGCGTCGGCCAGCCGAGGGACGGGAATCCGATGCTGGCGTTCGGGATCTTCGATTCGGTTAAATGGGAGTACGAACTGGTGCGCGCGGTTTATGATATTCAAAGCGCGGCGGAGAAAATTTTGAACGCCGGCTTGCCCCGCGAACTCGGGTACCGGCTGATGTACGGGATGTAATTGTTCTTCTCGTTCCCAATCGGAGATTGGGAACGGGGGTTGAGGTCGTCCATCAACGCATGGTCGTTCCCAAACAGAGTTTGGGAACGAGGAGAGACGCCGGCTTGCCCCGCGAACTCGGGTACCGGCTGATGTACGGGATGTAATTGTTCTTCTCGTTCCCAATCGGAGATTGGGAACGAGGTGAGATGACAGGTTCGGTGGACTCCTCTTACAGATCGTGCTTAGGGTACACCACTCCGCACTCTTTTCTGACCGCGTCGAGCATTTCCACTAATTGAAGGCTGTCGTTCCAGCTCATCAGGCTGCTCTCTTTTTTCCCTTCAAGCAGGCACTTCGCCACTTCTTCCGCTTCATACTCGTAGCCGTTTCCTCTCACCGGGAAATCAAAGATCTTTTCCTTCCCGCCGTTGTAGGTCACTTTCACTTTTCCGGGACAGAACCAGAGATGCTCGAGGAATATTTTTCCCTTATCGCCGTGAATTTCGGCGACGACCGCCGGGTCGGCGAGAAAGGAAGAATACATGACCGCAAGTGTATCCTTGTCGTATTTGAAGGTATAGCTGGCTGAATTGTCTCCCCCTTGCTCGCCCAACCCGGCAATTGCGGAAATGGATTTCGGCTTGCCGAGGAGAAGGAGCGAAAGAAAAATGTTGTAGATCCCCGTATCCAGGATCGTCCCGCCGCAAAGCTCCAGATTATAGTGCCTGTGTTCCGGCCCGTTCTCCGATTTTACGGAGAAAAACGCCGTCAGCAGTTTCACTTTCCCGATCTCCCCCGAGTCGACCAGCTCTTTCGTCTTGATGATGTTCGGAAGAAAACGGCTCCACATCGCTTCCATCAAGAAAAGATCTTTCTCTTTCGCCCTCGCGATCATCGCCGCCGCTTCTTTGCGGTTGACCCCCATCGGCTTTTCGCAGAGGACATTCTTATTGTGATCGAGGGCGAGGAACGTGTTCTCCAAATGGAGATTGTGCGGGGTGGCGATATAGACAACGTCAACGTTGGGGTCGCTCACCAGCTCTTCGTAGCTCCCGTATGCGTGCGGGATGTTGAACTCGCGGGCGAATTTTTTTGCCGCATCGGCAGTTCTCGACCCGACCGCATAGGTCTCACAATTCTCTGCAACTTTGAGGGCGGTCGCGAATTTGTGAGCGATCCATCCTGTGCTCAAGATCCCCCATTTGATTTTTCTGTTTGCCATTGCTTTTTGGGAATGATTAAAAAAGGGAACGTTGTGTGAACGAATGTATGAGTTATTGCGAGGAGAATCAAGATTGGACCCATTCAGGCAACGCCAGGGTTTGAGAATGTCCACTCTCGCTCCCAATCTCAGTTTGGGAGCGGCCTGCTTAATCTATTGTCCCCCTGAAAATATTGACCTCTCAAACAAACTCAGTTCCCTGTCAGAGATTGCGAACGAGAATAACAAGCGGCGGGTCCGTACCGTCCCGCGCAGGGGCGTTTCTTGTGACGACGAAGGAAGCATGACACTGCCCCTTCGCATTCGTAGTTTGTACCGTTCGAAGGACCTGGGGGTACGAAGCAGCATCGACACGGTTTTTCGCCGCTTCACTCCTCAGAATGACCAGCGCCCCGTGCAGTCTTGCCGCTTGGGCGCCTCACATGGTTCTTGAAACTGGTTCCTGTTGGAATTTTCCATACTAAAGAAAACCGGTATTGACTGCTTCCCACTTTCAATAAGCTGGTGCCAATTTTCCGCTCTGTTGCGCGGATTTAGAGGCATAATTGTTGTGCATTTTTCAGGACAGTATATTTTTTCAGTTGGAACATTTCTCGCAGCCCGGGAATATCCTTCGAAAGAGGACGGGCACACGCCATTCAGAAAGGGAGCATTGATGACCACATCGAATTCTACCGATAGTCCTCACCACCAATCCATGCATCAACAGGGTCACAGGAAAAGCAATGGTATTCTGGGAAAGCTCTTCCTGCCGATCGTCGGCTTCCTTTCCCTAGTGTGGATGCTGATCCGCATCATCCCGAAGCCAAGCCGTGCGGAATATCCTTGCATGAAGGTCGCTGCGCCGATCGCCAGCGGTTTCATCGCCTACATCGCCAGCATGCTGATCACCGTCTTTTCGTTCGAAAGATCCCGCCGGTATTTTCGGAATTCAAAATACCTCCTCGGGTCGGCTATGGCCTTTATGGCGCTCGGAGCCGCATTGTTTACGCTCCTGAGGACGGACACGGAGACTCAAGCGCACACGATGAACGACTCGCTCTTCGTGCCGATCGATTCGCCGAACTCTCCGATAGGAACGGGGCAGGGGATCTTTCCGGGACGTGTCGTTTGGGCGAGGGATCCTGCTGCAGCGACGTGGAACGGCATCACCGGAAACTGGTGGTCGGACAACAATACTCACCAGCTCAACGTCGATTCGATGTTCTCCAAGTCTCTCCGTGCGCTTACGGAATCGCCGACCGACAGCGCTTCGTGGACCGCACTCTTCAAATATTTTAACGCAAAACACGGGAAGGGGAATATCGGATATACCCCCGGCGAAAAAATCGCGGTGAAAATAGACCTGAATATGGTCTCGCCGGAGTACCCGCCGGGGAACGCATCATTCACATCGCCCCAGTCGGTACTCAGCCTCCTTCGGCAACTCGTCTATAAGGCGGGAGTCGCCGACAGCGACATCACTGTCTACGACGTTATCAGGTATGTCCCCGATGCGATTTATTCCAAGTGCCACGCCGAATTTCCGCATGTGCATTTCATGGGATGGACGGCCATGAACGGGAGGGAACAGTACGTCCGCGACACCACGATCATTCACTGGTCTGAAAAACTGAACATCGAGCTGGGAGGAGGGAACCCGGCGCATCTTACGACCGCCGTCACCCGCGCGGCGTACATCGTCAACCTTGCCAGCTTCAAGGGGCATCGGTACGCCGGTGTCACGTTCTGCGCGAAGAATCATTTCGGCTCGCTCAGCGTCGACGATACCACGGGGACGCCATACGTCTATGCCCCCCACGCGGCCGGCGTTCATCCGTACATTGCAGTGCACGATATTATTATCCCGGGGAGCGCTGAGTGGACGTTCTATGGGCGGCACATGGGAACATACAATGCTCTCGTCGACCTGATGGGGCACAAAGACCTCGGCGCAAAGACGGTCCTTTTCATGATCGAGGGGCTCTACGCCGGGCAGACCGAAGGAGATATGATTTCTCAAAACAGCCGGTGGATCACGGCGCCGTTCAACAACGGATGGATGTCGAGTCTTTTTATGTCCCAGGACAACGTCGCCATCGAATCGGTCGGGCTCGATTTCATCCGCGCCGAAGCGGCTGTCAATCCGCACGACACCACGATCTACGGCGCTGTCGACAATTATCTGCATGAAGCGGCGCAAGCGGACGATCCTCCGTCGGGGACGTTCTACGCTCCGAACGGGGACGGCGTTCGCCTGCAAAGCCTCGGCGTGCACGAGCACTGGAACAATTCGACCGACAAGCAGTATTCAAGGAATCTTGGACTCAATGAAGGGATCGAGCTGGTGCAGATCAAGAGTTCGACGACCGCGGTTCCGGAAGCGAATGTCCCGGCAGGATATTCGCTCTCTCAAAATTTTCCGAACCCGTTCAATCCCTCCACGACGATCAGGTTCGACATCGCAACACGAAGCCGTGTCCGTCTGTCGGTCTACAATCTGCTCGGACAAAGAGTGGCCGAATTGGCGAACGAAGAACTGAGCACCGGCAGCTACGAAAGAATCTGGAACGCCCGCGTCGCCTCCGGTCTTTATCTTTATCGCATCGAAGCGGTACCGGTCGCTGACCCCAGCAAGCGGTTTGTGGAAGAAAAGAAAATGGTGTTTCTCAAATAGCGCGGTTCAGAGATCATATTGTTCATGATGCGGGAATCCGGCGGATGAGGAAGGAAGTGATTTATGCCCCTTTCCTTTGGCCGAGTTGTCATTGATACCCTGAACCTGCAGGGCTCATGATCATATCGTGGGGGGGCTTTCTCGCGGCGTTATCCCTTTCACTCAAAATCTCCCTCCTCCGGAACGTGGCGCACAAACCTGCGCCCGTCGTGACGTCCATGAGCCGCTCTCGAAGGAACCTTAATGTGTCTCCTCATCGTTGATAGGAAAAAGAAGCCCCGGACGTCCAAGTGAATATTCAGACGATCATCATATATCTTCTGGTTAAGTTCGCCGCCTATGTCTGGTGGTGCCGCGTCGGGCTCGGGAAAAGGGAAGGGGAGCCGAAACCGCCCGAAGGGAGTCTCGATGGGCCGTCGCTCGGTCTTGGACTCTTCCGTTCAATGCTCGGGCTGGTGTTTGGCGCCGGTATCTATTTGTTAACGATCCAGTTCATTTTTCTTTTTGATTCAAATATGCTAGGGGGAGAATTTCTTGCGTACTTTCTGGTGTACATTCCGGTTCGCTGGATCGAGTGGTCGATCGTTGCGATGATCATTTTTCGGCATTCGCGGAATGTTGGTGGATTCGTTCTCGGAGGATCGGCGGTCGATCGACGGTGGCGTGCAGTGGGAATTCTGATTTCGTGTCTGGCCGATATCCCGATCATCGCGGCAATGCACGGCAATCTTTTTTTGGGAAGGATCATGTGCTGACAACTGTGCCGCGAGGGTGCGAGGGTCCAGGGTAAGACCGCTCCTCATCCGAAGGTTCCCGTTGGGATGAGACGCCGGGAACGGGAGCCGGGCACAAGGTTTGACTATCTGCCGTTTTACCCCGATATTTTAAACGCATTTTCCAGCGGGAGAAGCTATGGAGAAACATAGCATGATACGATTCGTTACGTCGGTCGCCGGCGGATCGATGAATGAAGCCGTTGGAATTTTATTGCCACGATACGGAATACTGCCGGAGAGAAATTTAATTGAGAAATTGTCTTATCGAAGCGTCGCTCTTCCTGTTGTTGTCGTTGACTCTTGTTGCGCAGAATCACGGCGCCGGAGGCATTCACGGAATTGTAGTTGTTGAACCGGCTAAGAAGCCGCTCGAGTTTGTCAATGTTATTGTGGTCAAGATCCCGGACAGCACACTGGTCACCGGGACCACGACGGATGAAAAGGGAAAATTTTCGATCATGAATGTTCCGCCCGGAACATTCATCCTGAAATTCACGCTGCTCGGATACGAAGAAAAACAATCCTCAAAATTCACCCTCACCGAGAATCAAAAAGATTTTAACGCCGGCACCATCTCCTTGCGGGAAACGGCGGTCAGCCTGGGGGAAGTGACCGTGACGGCCCAGAAGTCAACGATCAACTCGACGATCGACCGGAAAATCTATAACGTCCAGCAGGACGTGATGAGCAAGAGCGGATCGGTAAGCGATCTCCTCCAGAATGTCCCTTCCGTGCAGGTCGACGTCGACGGCAACGTCAGCCTGCGGGGTTCTGCGGACGTCCAGATCCTGCTGAACGGCAAGCCGTCCCCCCTCCTCGGCGGCAATACTGCCGACGCGCTTCAGCAGATCCCCGCAAATGCCGTCGAACGGATCGAAGTGATCACCAACCCCTCGGCCAGATTCACCCCGGAAGGGACCGCCGGGATCATCAACATCGTCCTGAAGAAAGACGCCGCACTGGGCATGAACGGAAGCGTGACGGCGAACGTCGGGAACGACTGGCGCTCCAATTTCAGCACGAGCGACAACTACAGCCTGGGGGGATTGAATGTCTTCGGGAGTTACTCGATCCGCCAGGATGACCGGAACGGGATCGGCACGCTTTCGCGGCGGCAGGTGGACTCGACCGGAACGTCGAATTTCTTCAACGAGAACGGGACCTCCGCAAACCGTCCCCTTTCCCAGTTCGCGACCTTCGGAGCAGAAAACCACTTCAACGAATCGGAGTATGCCGGCGTCTCGGGCAATTACCGTTACCGGAGCTACACGAGCCACGATGTGACCACGGAAACGCACCTGGACAGCACCCTCTCCGTGATCGATGATTACGACCGCGCCCGCACCGATTTCGATGAGACCGGCTCCGCCGGCTACGCTGCCTTTTACGAGCACGACTTCGACGGCGAAGATCATACGTTGCGCGCCGAGTTCAGCGGCAACCGGCTGTTCGACCAGGAGGATAATCACTTTACGAACACGTACCGGACGCCAGAAGGGGAACTCGAGCGCGACAACACCCTCATCCAGGAGCACGACCGGCGGGAACTCCTCACTCTTGAGTATCATCATGTGCTGGCCGACCACTCCACGCTCGATGCCGGGTACGAAGGAAGGTTTGACGACGACGAATTCAATTTCTACGCTTCCACGTTCGACACGTTGTCGCAGGCATTCCTCGAAGACACAGCGGAAACGAATTTCTTCACGTACCGCGAACAGATCCATGCCCTCTATGTGACCTACGGCAGCACGTTCGGCCGCTTGAGCGCTCTAGCCGGTTTGCGGGGGGAGCGGGTGCTCATCACCTCCGACCTTGTGACCACCGGGACCGTTGTCCCGAACGATTATTCAAAGCTCTATCCGACCCTTCACCTGGCGTACAAGTTGGGGGAGTTCGATGAGCTGCAGCTCAACTACAGCCTGCGCGCAAACCGTCCCCGCGGCGAGGACATGAACCCGTTTCCGGAATACCGGGACCCGAGGAACGTTTACGCCGGAAACCCGGGTCTGAAGCCGGAGTTCATTCACTCTGTCGAGCTCGGCTACCAGATCCAGGAGGAGAAGATCTCGATCCTTCCGAGCGTTTTTTACCGCGACCGGCATAACAAATTCACCTCGCTCACCGAAGCGCTCAACGACTCGACCGTCCTTACGACGCGCGCGAACCTCTCGAGCGACCGATCGGGGGGAGTCGAGCTCGTCGTTTCCGGGAGCCTGTGGGATGTTGTCACCATTAACAGCAGCACCGACGCCTTCTACGAGGAGATCGACGCCACCAACCTTGGCTTCGGCGAAAAAAAATCGACCACAACCTTGAGCGGCAACCTGAACCTGAATTTTGCCCTCGCGAAAGGGTCGACCCTTCAGGTTAACTCCTGGTACCGTTCACGCCAGCTTACCCCGCAGGGAGAGAACCAGCCGATGTATGTCGTGAACTTCGGCTTCCACCAGAACCTGATCGGAGAGCAGCTCACGCTTACCGCCACCGTCTGGGACGCGTTTAAGACGCTCACGCGGAAGACCGAGATGGACACTCCGTCGCTCACGCAGACGACATTCTCCGCACGGGATTCGCGGGTGATTTACCTGGGACTCACGTACCATTTCGGCGGTACGTCGAAGAAGGCGAAAGAGAAAGAGACGGAGTTCGAAGAAGAGAACTGATTGGAACGAGGGAAACTTTATTTTGCAAGAACGGTCGGAAGACCATTCCTGTTAAGACCTACCTATTGATTTCCGCCAGCAAAACCCACGCATCGAGCGCCGCCATGGGGAACGAAGCGATCATGGCGAGGCCCATCCAATAGAGTCCGTTGAAACCCGACGCGAAAACAACGATGCCCGAAGCGACGTAAGGGAGGAGTGTGATCTGATCGGTGGCGATGAGCCGGGCGCAGAGGGGACGGTGCCGCGGCTCCGTCTTCTTCAAGATATTGACGTCGAAGAGAGAAGCCGTGAATCACACGGCAGCGCCGCCGGCTTCCGCGATCAGGACATTCTCCCATCCGCTCATAAAAGATCTTTCCCTCGTTAATTCACAGAGAGGAGCCATTTCCTCGCTTCATCGATCGAACGAAAGACCCCGAACTGAATTCCCTTTTCCTCTGCTCCTATCGAACCCATCCGCAAAAGCCCGAACTGCGCGTCATCCGAAGCGGCGAAGGCAACCCGGTCGTTGAAACGCTTGCTTTGCGATGCGAGAAAGCGGGCCATGATGTTGATCTCCGAAGTGCTCCGGTTGTAGATGCTTCGCGACTGACCGATGTTGATCAAGAGGCAGCATGACGCAGGACAGTGCGCATCGGTAAAGGCATTAAGCACGGCGGCGCGAAGTTCTTCCGTCGAGTATTCCCCCACAGGTTCTACGATGACAATGTTCTCATCGTATCGGTAATGGACCGGCATGGAAGAAGACCTTTCCGTTTTAGGGGATTCCAAAGAAATTGACGGAGATTATCTCCGTCTTGACTTTGCCAGAAGCCTGAGAATTTCCACATAGAGCCAGATGAGCGTCACCATGAGACCGAACGCTCCGTACCATTCCATGTATTTCGGAGCCCCGTTCGCCGCCCCCTGTTCGATGAAATCAAAATCGACCACCAGGTTCATCGCCGCAACGATGACGACGAACACGCTGAAGAGGATGCCGAACAGGGAATTGTCGTTGACCAGGGGGACCGCAATGCCGAAGAACGACAGGACAATGCTGATGAAATAATAGAACGCGATGCCCCCTGTTGCCGAAGCGACGATGAGCCTGAAATTTTCCGACGGTTTGATGATCTCGAACTTGTAGATCAGCAGCAGGCACCAAAAAATTCCGAACGTGAGAAGGAGCGCCTCGATCACGATGCCGGGATAGCGGGCTTCCATCATCGCCGACAATCCGCCGAGGACCAGTCCTTCGAAGGCGGCATAGAGGAGCGAAAGGTACTGTGCGAGGTGCTTGTTGAACACCAGCACGAATCCGGTAATGGTCCCCCCCAAAATGCCGATAAGAAAAAACGGAGCGATCGCGCCGAAATCCTCCGCGGCCCCGAACCGGTCCCACACGAACATTGCCGGGATGAAAACGGTCAACAACAGCAAACCGGTCTTATTCACCGTCCCCTGCAGCGTCATCACGTTCTCGGCGTTGGCGGACTCTGCAAAGCCGGAAAATGTTTCCTGCTTCAAGGCCGGATTGCCGGATTTGAACAATGCCATAGTGAACTCCTCTTTTGGTGAATGATTTCTGCGATCCTACTTGTTCCGGATGGTTTCGATCAACTGATAAACGCTCGCGACATTTTCAATGAGCTCGAAGCAGGGCACGACGGAACGTCCGTATCCCGGCCAGCCGCTCGTTGCAAAGAATGTGCGGACAGGGAATGCGCTGCCGAAGGTGATCGTTCCGCGCCCGTTCTCCCGCTGTTCAAGCGAGATATCTATCTGGAGTTTCAAATTGATGGAGCGTACAGTTCTGCCGAAGAGCCCCGACAGGATGAGCGCCCGTTCCGTCGTGACGGCGTAAACGGTTTTTTGCCGGATCATCAGGTCGGCGACGAACCGTCCGACCGTGATGTAGAGGCCGACGACAACAAAAATGCCTCCGAACAGAAGAAAGAAAGGGGGGGCGCCGCTGTTGTAAGCCATGACTTCCCAGTACACCGCAAACCCTCCCCATGCCAGACTGAACGGGACCATGACGGCATCCGATCTCCTGAAGAGCAATCCCCCCGGCGGACGTCCGGTCCATTGTAGCGATTCGTTCGGCTGCAAGTAGGGTGACATTGCCTGTTGATCTTCGATCTGCATGGAGGCTGCTCTTTCTAAATTGAATTATTTCTGCTCAGCTGAGAATGTCCCCTGGTTTGCCATTCCGTCATTGCTTATCCATGTCCATTGTCCGGCCAATCTCCCCTTCGCGAGCGTTCCGTTCAGCTGAAGATTGTTGTTCCTTACCTTCGGGTTCAGCTCGATCCAGATCTTTTCGCCGTTCACACCGCCGACAAGATTCCCGTCGCCAGTCTGCGGACCGATCCGCTCCGGAGTTCCGACCGGTGCGAAGTGCCATTCACCGGAGAGAGAGGTTGAATCCGCTACGGCAAATTTAAGCCACCCTCGCACCAACACCGTACCGCCGGTATCGTAACTTGTATAGGCATAGGCGCCCGGAGGGACCGAATCGCTTGAGGGACGATTGCACCCGCAATCGCAAAGAGCCATCATCAATAAAAAGAAAACAAGAACAAATCTCAACGAAGAAAATCTCTGTCCAGAATATGATGCCGCCTTGAGAACTGCCATAGAATGAGCGTACGTATGGGGATGATGAGACGTTTGCTTCTCAAACAAAACTACGGCATTTCAGATAAAAATGCAAAACGGCGATAGCGGGGTCTTTCGGCGGAAGATAGTTACTCCGATCCCAGCCGGAGATCGGGATCGTGAGAAACTGTAAGAGTACCGTCTATTGAATTGTGTTTAGGGAGTAGGTTCACTCTGGCACCGCTGAAATGCCGCGCTCAGATCACCACTGTCTTGAACGTGATATGCGTTGTTGTCCCCGGTGTCAGCGAGGTGATGGTGACGGTGATTGACCCGCCGCTGACGGTGACATTGTCGCCGTCCGATGCGTTGGTCTTCGGAACGCCGTCGACTTCGACTCCCATCCCCGTGCCGTAGCTGTTGCTGCTGAACGTTGTGTTGTTCGGGATCGCGCTGTTCAACGTGATGTTGGTGGCATTGGCCGTGCCGCCATTCGTGACGGATAACGTGTACGTCAGGATATCCCCGGGCACGGGACTGCTATTATCAACCGAATTTGCAATCGTGATGGTTGGAAGATTCGAGATTGCAACAGAGGCCGAGACGCTTTCAACATTTCCGCCGCCAAAATTGATCTGAGCGGCGTTGGCGATTGTCTGTGTCGTCGAGATCGTGGAGTCCGAACGGAGCTCGAAGGTCCTCGTGGTCGACCCGCCGGCGGCGAGCGAGAATGCGGACCAGGTGATCGTTCCCCCTTCAAGGTCTGTGCCGCTCAATGTCTGTCCGGAGATCGACCCGCCGTTGCTGATCGTCCCCGGCACGAGGATAAAGTGCGACGACAGCGCATCGCTGACGTTGATGCCCGATTTCGTGATCAGGAACGGATTGACGGCAGTGATCGTGTAGGTGAGCGTGTCCCCCGCAATGGTGCTGCCGCCGTTGTTGTCGAGCACGGCGTTCGAAGATGCGCTCGCTCCGATCCCCCACGTCCCGAACGAAGTCACTCCCGAAAGCTCGACATAGTTGTTGACGCTGTCGTGCGCCGTTGCCCCTTCGTTCACCCACGTGCTGCTCGAATCGTACCAGAGCTTCAGCAGTGTTTCGTTGAGGCTGTTCGTCTCGGGGTTTTCATAATGAAGCCGCAGTGTCGCGGTGAAGCTCCCGCCTGTGTTTGAAAGGACGACGGTCCTGTTCACGGCGAGCATCGTCGGGCTCGGCGGTGCGGACTGCGTTACAGTCACCGTCACCGACGATGGTGTCGAGCCGGAGGTAAAGGTGATGAGAGTGTTCGGTCCTTCGAAAGCGTACGGTGTCGAGAGAGAAAATGATTGCGTCCGCGTAACCGTTCCGATGATCAAGGCGCTCCCCGTCCGCGAGCCGGTGATGGTGACCGAATTCGCCCCCGTCTGCATCGTCCCCATCGTCATCGTCAGCGTGCCGACGCTGATGTTGCTGCTGAGTGAAATGGCGGCGGCCGAATCCTGCTTATTGACGGTGAGCGCGTTGAAGGTCGTCGTGCCGGAGATCGACATCGCCGGGACACCTCCCAGGACCACCGTTGATGTTCCCGCCGAGAATGAGCCGTTGTTTGTCCAGCTTCCGGTCAGCACGATCGTGGCAGAGCCGCCGGCTCCCGCAGCCCCTGCATCGATCTGGAGGTTCCCGGCAACGCTGTCGGTGCCCGAAAAAGTCTTGGCGCTGGGGCTTCCGTTCGTCAGCTCAAGATTGTTGTACGAGAAGGCGGCGATGCTCTGTGCGCCGGTCCCGTTGTACTCGACAGTACTGCCGGCGTTGATGTATGAGCCGGTGGTGAACGTTGCTGTCGGGTTAAATGCACCCGCGATATAAATTGTACCCGAACTCGCCAACGTCACGGAATTGGTTGTCCTTGCCTGGCTGATGCTTAAATTGTTGTAGCTGAAAGCAACGACCGATTGCGCGCCAGTTCCGTTGTAGTCGACCGTACTTCCTGTGTTGACAAACCCGCCGCTCGTAAAAGTTGCCGATGGATTGAATGTGCCGGCGACGCCGATCGTGCCGGAACTTGCGAAGGTGACGTTGTTCACCGTGCGCGGCTGGCTGACGGTGAGATTGTTGTAGTTGAACGCGGCGATAGACTGTGCGCCTGTTCCGTTGTAATCGATCGTGCTGCCGGTGACAACATACCCTCCACCCGTAAAAGTCGCCGTCGGATTGAATGTGCCGGCAATGCCGATGGTCCCGGAATTTGCCAGCGTAACGTTGTTCGTCGTCCTCGCACCGCTGATCGTTAAATTGTTATAGCTGAATGCGATGATCGTCTGGGCGCCGGTTCCGTTGTAGTTGACCGTGCTCGTGCCGGGCGTGAAGGTTCCCGCCGTGTAGGACGTGGCGCCGGCGATATTCAGCGTGCTCGAATTGCCGAGAAGCGAACCGTTGGTCATTGTCCAGGCGCCCGTAAAAGTATGGGTGAATCCCGCACCCAGGTCAAGGGTTCCGCCTGCACCGCTCATCGTAAAGGCCCCGCCGTTCACATTGCCCGTCAATGTTGCCGTGCCGGAGGTCTTCGTCATCGACACTGTACCCGTCGTTGTGAATCCAGCGATACTTTGTGCCGATGTTGTCCCCGCTATTGTGACTCCCCCCGAGCCGCTTGTTAATGTGCCGGCATTGATGAAATCTCCGTCAAACGTCAAGAGATTGGTTCCGGGAGTAAGTGTAGCTCCGCTGACAATGTTCAAGGGGACACTTGTGTTGTTGCCAATGACTTTTGCGGCTGCCAGTGTTACTGTTCCGCTGTTGATGATCACCCCCCCCGTTGCGACAAACGGTGTGATCCATTCCGGCCCGGCGGTCGCTGTCTCGTCGTACTGCAAGGTCGCCGCCGCGCCGTACGTCGGAGCTGCCGATGCTGTTGCAGTTCCTGCCATATCAAGAATATTATTGACTGTAACAACCCCGATGGTTTTCGCTCCGCTGCCTGAAAGTGTGAGATTGTAATACGTGGCAGCGTAGACTGTTTGCGCCCCGGCAAATTCGTAATTAACCGTTCCGGCGGTTTGGTTCAGGCTCCCTGTGAATGTCAACGCCCCCGCGAAATTGATGTTCAAGGCGCCTGTTGCCCCGTTGGCCAGGGTGCCTCCTCCCGCAAGCGCCGTTGTGACGGTTAATATCCCATTGTTGGTGTATGAACCGGTCACAGTTACACTGGGGATGGAAGTTGTTGATGAGCCGCCGATGGTTTTTGTTGCACCGCTGAAGGTATGGACCCCGGTGCTGGCATTGTATGTTCCGTTATTCGCGAGACTCCCGGCGATACCAACAACGGCGGCTCCATTCTCCGTTAACGTGCCGGTGATCGTTACATTGTTGCCAAATGAAAGTTGGGCAGCCGCTGTCTCTGTTATTGCTCCGCCGGCATTGATCGTTACGGCGCCGGTAAATGTTTTTGTGCCTGTGGCATTGGTGATGCTCAATGTGCCGCTTGTTCCGGTGCCTATGGTTGTCGTTCCGCTCACGGTAAATGCAAAGGCTCCGGCAACGCTCAGTGTCGTTCCATCACCGATCGTGAGATTCCCCCCCATGACCCTGGCTGCCGTCTCAGTCCATGTCTTTGTTCCCGAACCGGATATTGTAAGATTGCTGTAAGCAACATCCTTCACTGTTTGCGCCCCCGCACCGCTGTAATTGACCGTGTTGCCGGCAGCGCTGACCGTGAGCGTGGTAAACGTAGGGACGGCAAGATCGCTGATGTTAAGCGTGCTTGTGGAGGTTGCGTTGTTGAAACTCGTGATCGTGCCCGAGGTCGTAAGGTTCACGATGCCCCCGGCGTTGTTTGTCATACCGGCAATCGTACCCGACCCGTTGAGATTGATTGTGCCGGTGTTGGTGAAGCCTGCGAGTAAGGTCGTAAAATTGCCCGAGCCGCTCACGGCGAGAGTGCCCGAATTACTCAAGCCGCCGGATGTCGAACCGATCGAACATGACCCGCCAAGGTTTAATGTACTGGTGTTCGATAATGTCCCGGTGGCTCCTGCAAGCGCGGTGTTGATCGTCAACGTTCCATTGTTGGTGTATGAACCGCTGACAGTAACGCTGGGGATGGAAGTTGTTGATGAGCCGCTGATGGTTTTCGTTGCACCGCTGAAGGTATGGACCCCGGTGCTTGCATTGTATGTTCCGTTATTCGTGAGACTCCCGGCGATACCGACAACGGCGGCTCCACTCTCTGTTAACGTGCCGGTGATCGTTACATCATTGCCGAATGAAAGTTGCGCAGCCGCAGACTCCGATAAAACGCCATTACTATTGATTGTTACAGCGCCCGTGAAAGTTTTCGTCCCCGTTGCGGAATTTGTTGTTAACGTTGCGGTTGATCCGCTTCCGCTGCCGACCGTGGTAGTTCCGCTCACAGTCAATGCATAGGCTCCCGCGGTAAAGGTGGTGCCATCTCCTACAGTGAGATTGCCGCCGACCGTCAAAGCAGCTGCGGTCGTTACCGTTACGGTTGATCCGCTGCTTAAGACCAGATTGCCGTTGATGGTTGCATTCGTCAGTGTCTTCGCCCCGCTTCCGGAAAGCGTAACATTGTTAAACGTGTATGCAAAGGGAGCGATTGCCTGTGCAGCGCCATCGAAATTAACAGTGCTCGAAGAGCACGTGAAGGTCCCTGCGGTTCCGCTCATAAAAGTGCCGCCGGCATTCAAGGTCCCAGCTCCGGAAAATACGATCTGACAACCGGCCCCCCCGGAAGTAATATTACCAGAAACCGTAAGGGTTCCTGTACTAATATTGATAACATCCTTCCTGGCAGCTGTAGTAGCAGAGAGGGCAATGGAGCCGCACGTAATGCTTCCGGTGCCGATGTTCACGGTTCCGGTGGAGCCAGTTGCCGGCCTCGGCATCGTCAATGCACCCGTAATAGAAATGGAATTCGATCCGTTTATCGTCACAACGCTGTTCGCATTGATCGCAGCGAAAGTTAACGATGCGCATTGTGCTGCGACATCGACCGTACAGTTCGCACCGGAGGCGATCGTCGCGGCGACTGCGCTGGTCGGCACTCCGGCACTCCAGTTCCCTGCGCTGCTCCAGTTGCCCGTGCCGCTGAATGTGCTTTGCGCAGCCGCTGTCCCGCTCAGTGCAACAATGAGCAGCGGGATGAGGAGGGATGACGAAAAACTTTTCCGAAGGGATGATATGTGCTTGTCTCGGGTCACGAGCTGAGCTCCCCTTCAGATCAATATGGAATTTGTGATTGTGCAGCCGGAAGGAATCCTTTTCCACCACACGCCGGGCACAACGGAAGTTCGTGCAAAGGCACTATCGTCGGCGATAACAGAACCCCTGCTGAGAGGGGGCAGAATAAGGGATGGATGTAAAACGAAGGGAGAATGAAATACGTGAGATTTTTTCCTCATTTTACCCGCTCACAACGATCCTGAATTCTCTCATACAACGGCGTATCTGCACACAACTGAACCGATCGCCAACAATTGCAATTGAGAAAGGCCACGTAATGCTTCGAGATCAATGTGAAAGGGAATCGATTCAGTGCTGCACAGTCTTCGCAACGATGCCGGTTCCGTGCCGTTAAGCCCCTTCGGATGTGCGTCTCCTAAATCGTTACCAATATATATATTGCCCCGGTTCAAAACAAGGCAGGGGGATGTGAATGTGGCCTGGGACAAACTTGCACTTCATCCGTTTCAAAGCTTATTATTTCCGAAACCAGCGAAGAAGAAGGAGGGACGCTCCGAGCAGAAAGGCGATGAGCGAAGCGGTGAAAATATGGCTGCGGACATTCGTGACGGCCGTTTCCCAGTTGCTCCCGACGTATTTTCCGAGCAGGACGAAGGTCGATGCCCAGACGACCGCCCCCGAATACGCGAAAAGACCGAACGTGCGGTAGCGGAGCCCGGAGACGCCCGCAACGAAGGCCGTGAAATGCCGGACCCCCGGAATAAAGTATCCGACCGGCAGCGACCATTTCCCGAAGCGCCTGTACCATTCGTTTGCCCGTTCAAGCTCATCGTGTGTGATGAGGAGATAACGGCCGTACTTTTCAATGAGCGGGTAACCGAACCAGCGGCCGAGCTCATAGCTGACGGAAATTCCCGACATGCTTCCGAGATATGCTGCGAGCAGCGTGTAATGAAGAAGGAGGGTGTGATTCGATACTAAATAGCCGGCGTATGTCAAGAGCGTTTCGTCCGGAACGGGGAGACCAACGATCCCGAGCATCATGCCGCCGAAAAGAGCGGCGTAGCCGTACTGCGCTATCCAGTGGTAGACAATTTCCATCAGGTGCTATCTTTCGTGAACAGGAATCGGGAGTAAAGGTAGGAAATTTTGGGCTGTGTTCAAAGGCCGGGATCTCTTCTGGCGCCGATCGTCTCCCCCCTTGCTAAAATGGCGGCAAATTGTTAACTACGTGAGGACATCCGGATGACGCAGGGTGAAGGGAAGATCTCTTGCTCGCTCTCCGGATCCTCCTAAGAGAACCTCGTCTCTGTTCATGGATGATGAAGGTCAAGCCGCACTCATTGATATTGTGCGCATTGGTATAATGCTGGCAAGCCCGGCAAAAAAGTTTGCACCTCAATGGACTTTTGATCCATAACATATGGAGCGCCCGTTATGATCTCGCGCAAAGTTGTCCCTCTTGTCTTCTTTCTCCTTCTGTTGTTATTGAATTCACCCAGCACAAAGGCGCAAACAATCTCCACAGCGCCGGTTGATACTTCTGCCGATGCGAATAAAAAAATTATGCTCCGCTTCCTTGAAGAGGGGTGGAACCAGGGGAACCTCGACGTCTGCGACCAGCTGATCGCTCCGCAGGCGATCGGCCACTACCGCGGCAAGGACTTTCCTTCTCCCCCCGAAAGAGCAAAGGAGATCATCCATCGATGGAGAATGGCGTTTGAAGGATTTCACTTCCGGATCGATTATCTGATCGCCGAAGGAGACCGGGTTGCGGCTCATGTGCCGTTCGAAGGAACGCATGCTGCGGCCTTTTTCGGCATTCCCGCGACCGGACGAAAAATCAATGCGGACGAAATTCTTGTCTGTCGATTCGGCGGAGGAAAAATTGTCGAATTCTGGGAAGTGTATGATGAGTATGGCCTGAGAACGGAGCTCGGCAGTTCTGCAGATACGACAAAGCCAAAGTGATCCCAGACTCTCCACCTGTCTAGGGAGCCTCATCCCTCACTTCATCACAACCTGTAACGCACCCCTTTGTGAAGAGCTCGGAGGTGACACCTCTCGGGAGACGGATGCTTTTCCCGCCGGCATTATCCCCGCCGATCCTCCTCGTCACTCATTTCGCCAGGATCAGCCTTGTGGTTTGACTTTTTCCTTCCGACTCAAGGCGGCACCAGTATAATCCCGACGGAAAATCGTTGAGGTTCGCTGTAACGGTGTAGGTCCCCGCATCCTTGTAGTCGTTGAGCACCGTGCGAAGTTTTTGGCCGAGGTTGTTATATATGGTGATCGCTATCGTACCGGCTTTTACGACCGTGAACGGGATCGTTGTGCTGCCGTTAAAGGGGTTCGGATAGTTCTGCATCAGAAGGAAATTCCCCGGGGGGACGCTGCCGCCGTTCACCGGCGTGACCGGCTGCGTAACGAATATCAGCAACGTATCGGACCTCCCGTGCTCGACCACTTCTCCTATCACCGCGTGTGAGCCGACGGGGAGGGGGGAGACTCTGCACGGACAGGGATAATCCATCGGATCCCATCTAACCGCGCTGTGCGGCGGAATGACTCTCGAGGTGATGATCTGGGCGCATGCCATGTACCGTGACAAATAAAAGGTATCGATCACGAAGGATGTCTGGCACGCGGATCCGAAGGTCAGGGTGATCGTGTCCGCCTGCGGATTGAATGCGGTCACGGTCACCGCGACGGTGTCGCCGTAATTGTAGATCGGTTTGTCGGTCCAGACTCCGACCTCGATCTGTCCGGGCAAGGAGCTGCACAAGCCCGCCGTCAAGATAAGGATCATGAAAGGTTTCATTGTTTTCCCTCCCTAAAGTTTTGGCGTGGAATGGTCCGGGCGGCATTTCCGAAGGCATCGCAATTTTGGCATCCGTATGGCGCGCGCTCCTCCAGGAGTACTGCGGATGGAAGCGACACCGCCGGTCTTAACGTTTCCCGGAATCGTTCCCCCCGCAAAGATCGTGATTTATTCCAACTTGCGAAAGTTATAATATTTTGGTAACTAGGTATATCCGTTCAGACGCACTAAGAGCAGCACTACTTCAGAGAGGGAGCAAATGGCTGAGAATAAAACGAAGCCGATGGCGGCGGGCGTCGATGCTTTTCTGAAAAAGATCGCCGACCGGCAGGTCCGGGATGATTGCGACTCGCTCATCGCAATGATGGAATCGATCTCGAAACTCAAGCCGGTGATGTGGGGGAGCGCGATCATCGGTTTCGGCACCCATCACTACGTCTATGAGAGCGGAAGGGAAGGAGATACCGTGATCGTCGGCTTTTCTCCGAGGAAGCAGAATATTGCGCTCTACCTCCACGGCGGCCTCGCCCCGCTGAGCCGGGAACTCGCCTCGCTCGGGAAATTCAAAACCGGCAAGGGATGTTTATATATCAAGTCCCTTGAAGACGTCGATACATCAGTTCTCAAAAAAATTCTTACCAAATCATTCAAGAGTGCAAAGCAATAGGCATCGCTTCATTCGACATTTGTCATTGCCAAAAAGAGACTGTTATGAATTATCAAAAGCATCAACAGGAATATTTGCTTGGGCTGATGAGGATGGCATCTGTGCTCATCCTTTGCAGCGTTTCATGTTTCTCCCGCGTCTCTGCTCAAAGCACCACGGTCTATTTGGACAGCAGCCTGCAGACGATACGAGGATTCGGCGCGGCGAACATCCTGCCGTGGCGCCCTGATATGGACACGGCAGAAGTGCAGACCGCGTTCGGCACAGGCCAGGGACAGCTTGGGTTTTCTCTTTTGCGGCTCCGCCTTCCAAGCTCGCCGAGCGATTTTCCCCTGAGCGTTGCGACAGCGCGGCTTGCAAGCTCTATGGGAGCGAACATCTTTGCGACCCCCTGGTCGCCTCCCGCCGCAATGAAAACGAACAACAATATTGTCGGCGGCCAACTGAGCGATACGTCGTATGCATCGTTCGCGGCATACCTGGAATCGTACATCAATTACATGGGGACGAACGGCGTTCCGCTGTATGCGGTTTCGGTGCAGAACGAACCCGACGCGAACGTGACGTACGAATCATGCTTCTGGAACGCGACGCAGTTCATGAACTTCCTCAGGAACAACGGGTCCGCGATCGGGACGAGGATCATCATGCCGGAGTCGGAGGGCTTCAATCACGCCTTCTCCGATTCGACGCTCAACGATTCCGCGGCGGCTGCGCAGGTATCGATCATCGGAGGACACCTCTACGGCGCAATCCCGGGACCGTATCCCCTTGCGACGAGCAAAGGGAAGGAACTCTGGATGACGGAATATCTGAGCACCGACACCTCATGGTCGGCAGTTCTCGCCACCGGCAAGCAGATTCACGACTGCATGACCGCCGGCATGAATGCGTATGTCTGGTGGTACATCGTTCGGTACTACGGACCGATCGACGAAAGCGGCAACGTGACGAAGCGCGGCTACGTGATGTCGCAGTTTTCGCGGTACGTTCGCCCCGGATTCCGTCGGGTCTACAGTACGACATCCGCGCGAAGTCTGGTCTATGTCACTGCGTACACGAATGGTACACAGATCGTCATCGCCGCGGTGAACATGAGCACGTCGGCGGTGTCGCAGAGTTTTTCATTCCAAAGCTCTCCCGGCGTCAATACGACCTTCACGCCGTATACGACCTCCCAGATGGTAAATTGCAGCCAGGGATCCGGCATCGCCTGCCCGAACGGGAGCTTCTCGGCTTCGATTCCGGCGTCGAGCGTCACGACATTTGTCGCAAATTCAATCACCGCCGTGAAGGATCATCCCCAGATTCCACTCAGTCCGAGCTTGGGCCAAAATTATCCGAACCCGTTCAACCCGGCCACAATCATCAGCTATCAATTGACAGCTAACAGTTTCGTTACTGTAAAAATATATGACGAACTCGGGAGGGAAGTGGCGAAACTGGTGAACGAGCAGGAGTCGCCCGGATCTCATTCTGTGCGGTGGGATGGCGGTAATTTCTCGAGCGGACTCTATTTCTACGAACTGACCGCCGGGAACTTTCACGACGTGAAAAAGATGGTGTTGATGAAGTGAGAACGTGACGGGAAGCAACCTCAAAAGCGAATTTGTGTACGCCTTCGTCGCGTTCGCTCCGTTCACGTGCTCCCCAAAGGGAGCGCGCAGCACGTCGCATCCCCGCGAAGGGAACTTGCTTATTGAGCATCAGTCTCTTAATTGTCAAATTAAAAACCGATCATTGAATTCTCTTCGCATAACGAGTCAATATTTTGAACCGGCCTGGCTATAACATTTCATATCCCACCAAACTTATGCGCCTCATCATTATCGCAGCGGCGGCGCAGATTACATTTGCATTCTGTGCCGACGCGCAGGCGGATCGCCCGATCGATTCGTCCGCGTATGCTCCTATTGTCCGACTGACCGCCGAGCAAGACCACCGGCGGCTTCTCGATCTGCTCCACATCGATTCACTTCGTCCGGGTCCTTCGGGAAATCCCAAAGCGCCGAACGCGGCGAACTCGGACGAATCAAAAGCGACGACGTACACCTCGCTCCCCGATCCATTGCTCCTTAAGGACGGAGCAAGAGTCACCACTGCGGAGATGTGGTGGAAGAAGAGGCGTCCCGAGATCGTCGAGGATTTTGACCGGGAAGTTTACGGCAGGGAGCCGGCAGTACTTCCCGCGGTCAGGTGGGAAGTCGCGAGTGTGACGCACGATTCCAACGGTACGTTCCCTGTCATCACAAAGAAACTCGTCGGCCATGTCGATAATTCTTCGTATCCGCTTCTTACCGTCGACATTCAGTTAACGCTCACGCTCCCCGAGCACGCGGCCGGGCCGGTGCCGGTCATCATGGAATTCGGCTTCGTCTTCCCGCCGGGGTTCAAATTTCCTTCCCCGCCTCCCGGCGCTGCCGCCCCGGCAGGGCCGACCTGGCAGCAGCAGCTCCTTGCAAAAGGGTGGGGATACGCGGTAATCGTTCCAACAAGTTATCAGGCCGACAACGGAGCCGGATTGACAAGCGGCATCATCGGACTCGTCAACAAGGGGGAGCCGCGCAAGCTGGATGATTGGGGAGCGCTGCGTGCATGGGCGTGGGGGGCGAGCAGAGCGCTCGACTATTTCGAGACCGATAAGTCGGTGGACGCGAAGAAAGTGGGGATCGAAGGGCTCTCGCGGTACGGGAAGGCGGCTCTCGTCACGATGGCCTATGACCAGCGGTTCGCGATCGGTTTCATCGGATCGTCCGGCGAAGGCGGGGCGAAACTCCACCGGCGCAATTTCGGCGAGGAAGTGGAGAATGTCGCGTCGTCCGGCGAGTATCACTGGATGGCGGGAAATTTTCTGAAATACGCCGGTCCGCTCACCCCGAACGATCTGCCGGTCGATTCCCATGAGCTGGTCGCTTTGTGCGCTCCGCGTCCCGTCTTTATCAGCTGCGGATCGCCGGCTGTCGAAGGGAATTGGGTGGACGACAAAGGGATGTTCCTCGCCGGCGTGTATGCCGGTCCGGTCTATGAACTGCTCGGGAAGAAAGGCCTCGGAGTTGCCGCAATGCCGCCCATGGAGACCACGCTCATCGACGGAGAGGTCGCATTCCGACAGCACAGCGGCGGGCACACCACCGGCCCCAACTGGCCGACATTCATAAAATTCGCCGAGCGGTATTTCAAGTAATACTGTTCATTAGATTTTCCTCGAAAATAAAAAGGCCGGGACATTCATCCCGGCCTTTTTTCTTTCTGGAGGTGAGTCGTCCTAAAACAGGTTGACACAAATGGAGAAGACCGATGGAAGGACAAGGAACAAATAAGAGGTTACGGCGGACTCAAGGGGACAACAGTCTAGGCTTCAAGCTGGGGGGGTAGGAGAAGTTGAAGCAGGAGAATTCACGTATAAGCAGGCTCAACGGAACTATGGGAGACACAGTCGTTGACGATGCGCTCTCCCGCTCTTCGGGCGGTCGAAGACTCGACTCGGCGAGGTTCACTTACTCCCCGAAAGAGACCTTTGTGAACAGGATGTCCTTCGTCTCGTGGCGCGATGACGCCGCGCCACTCGCTCAGGACGAAGTGTTTCTTTGAGTTGTAATAAAAGCTCGTTCACCCTGAGCGAACCTGTTCCGTTGAAAGCGGAACGTTGACTTGAAGGGCAGACCCGATTCCCCGCTTATCCTTTATCTCCTCCAGCGATTCTTTCTCCTCTTTGCAGTAACCGCTGTCCTTTTGGGAAGCAAGTCCCCAAAATGCGGACGCGTCTGGCAAAGGCATCCCTTCGGGCGGAGCGTCAGTCTAAATTAATTTTTTGAAATGGCTTCTAATTTATTTTTTTCTTCATATATTGTAGCGGTTATCTATGCAGAGGACGATGTGAAAGGAGTCATCAGTACATGTTCCCCGTTGTCCGGTTCTTTCAGTTTATGAGATTGAGATGCTCGCATTATCAAGAAAGAAATTGCTCTTCCCCGTGGCTGTAACGAGTCAGAACGGACACATCCCAATTCTACTGTCGGACTCTTGGCTGCTGCCGTAGTTGTGTGTTAGGGTATGGCACCGGCCATGAATTGACTGCTTTCACCTTCCCTCCGCGAAGAACGCTTCACGCGTTTCTATTCGGGAGAAACTAATGCTTGCCGCTCCGCTCCAGGGGGGAGCTACAACTCTCGCTGATCATCTCGTTCGTACTTCTGGTATATCGGTACAACGCTGCTACCAATGCGGCAAATGCTCTGCGGGATGTCCCGCGGCAGACCACATGGATTTGACGCCGAGCGTCGTCCTGCGGTTGTTGCAAACCAGGACAGCGGAAGCGGAACGCAAAGTACTGGGCAGCTATGCCATATGGCTCTGCCTCGCCTGTCAAACATGCGTTGCCCGTTGTCCGATGGAAGTAGACCTTCCGAAAGCGATGGATGTTCTCCGTGCAGAGTCGCTCCGTCTCAATCTCGTTCATCCCCGCGCCAGAGATATTGTTGCATTCCACACCTCCTTCCTGAATACAATCAAGCGTTTTGGCAGATTGTGGGAAATTGGGTTGATCGCAGAATACAAGGTGCGCACCCTTCATCTCTGGCAGGATGTTGTCCTCGCTCCGGTGATGCTGATGAAGGGAAAACTTTCGCTCATTCCTTCATTTCACAGAAAGCTCGTCAGCCAGGTTTTCTCCGCCGGGCAAAGGAAGAAGGAGCACGCTGCATGAAAATCGGACTTTACCCCGGCTGTTCGTTCGAAGGCTCCTCGCGTGAATACGCTGAGTCGCTCCGCGCGATTGCGCCGAGACTGGGTTTGGAGCTGCACGAAGTTGAAGGATGGAATTGCTGCGGTGCAAGTTCAGCGCATTCGCTCGATCACTCGCTGTCGCTCGCTTTGCCGGCGAGGGTCCTTGCTCAGGCAGAAGCACAAACAATGATGGAGTTGTTGGTTCCGTGCGCAGCGTGTTTTAATCGGCTTGCCTCGGCAAAAACAGAACTTGCCGGCGATGCCCGCGCGCGCGCGGATGTTGCTGATGCGATCAACATGCCGTATGCCGGTACGACGGCAGTGCGCAATATTCTAGAGGTGCTCAATCAGGTACTCACGGCCGAGGTGGCAGCATCATTCCCGAAAACTTTTTCTCATAAGGTTGTCTGCTATTACGGATGCCTCCTAGTTCGCCCGGCGAGCGTCGTCCATCACGCGCGGATGGAAGACCCGACGGAGATGGATGACCTCATGAGGCGGATCGGCGCGACGCCGCTCGACTGGGCGATGAAAACGGAATGCTGCGGTGCGAGCTTTTCAATCACACGGACAGACATTGTCGGGGATCTCGGGGGAAGAATTCTGGAGGATGCCGCCGCGCGGGGCGCTGAAGCGGTGATCGTTGCATGTCCGATGTGCCATTCCAACCTCGACATGCGCCGGAAAGAAATAGAGCGTGCGACGGGGAAGAAATTCGGCGTTCCCATCCTCTACGTCACACAGGCAATCGGCATTGCCCTCGGTCTCGATGCGCAGGCGTTGGGATTACAGCGGCATTTTGTTCCGGTTCGACTGGAAGGCAAGAGCAAAGCTCAACACAATGTACCCGCCCGCACACCAGCGGGGGTGTCGTAGGAAGATCAGGTCAGGCGATGTCACGAATCGGAGTTTTTATCTGTCATTGCGGCGAGAACATCAGCGCGACCGTCGATTGTGAAAAAGTGGCGAAGACGGTTGCGCGCATGCCGGGTGTCGTACAGAGCGTGGACTATAAGTATATGTGTTCCGACCCCGGGCAGAACCTTATCCGCCAGGCGATCAAGGAAAAGAACCTTACCGGCGTTGTCGTGGCTGCGTGTTCACCCCGCATGCACGAACCGACATTCCGCAGGACATGCGCCGAAGCAGGATTGAACCCGTTCCTCTGCGAGATGGCGAACCTGCGCGAACACTGCTCCTGGGTGCATGCCAGAGGAGATGCGACGACCGAGAAAGCCGCCGATCTTGTTGCGATGATGGTCGAAAAAGCAAAGCGGGATAAGCCGCTGTATCCGATCAAAGTCCCCGTTACAAAAACCGCGCTCGTGATCGGGGGAGGTATTGCAGGGATCCAGGCCGCACTCGATATTGCCAACGCAGGGCAAAAAGTGGTGCTGGTGGAAGACGATCCGTCGATCGGCGGACATATGTCTCAGCTCTCGGAGACGTTCCCCACCCTCGACTGCTCCCAGTGCATTCTCACACCGCGCATGGTGGAAGTCGCGCAGCATCCGAACATTACGCTCTACACGTATGCAGAGGTAGAAAGCCTCACCGGCTTCATCGGCAACTTCACAGCGCGGATCCGCAAGAAGGCAAAAAGCATCGACGAGAAGGCGTGCACCGGCTGCGGTGAATGTGTGACGGCATGTCCGATCAAAAAAATTCCGAGCGAGTTCAATACGGGACTCGGCGTGCGCAGTGCGATCTACATCCCCTTCCCGCAAGCCGTTCCGAACAAGCCCGTCATCGACCGCTCTCGCTGCACGTATTTCAAGAACGGGAAGTGCAAGTTCTGCAAGACCAAATGCCCGGCGGATGCGATCCGGTTCGAACAGCAGGATGAATTCATCGAGGTGGACGTCGGTTCCGTCGTCGTTGCCACCGGCTTCACTATCAAAGAAACATCCTTCTTCCCCGAATACGGATACGGCAAATACAAGGATGTCCTGACCGGTTTGCAGTTCGAGCGGCTCCTTTCCGCTTCGGGTCCGACGCTGGGTGAACCGCGTCGCCCGTCCGACGGCACGGTGCCGAAAACGATTGTCTTCATCGCATGTGCGGGTTCGCGCGATCCGGCGAAAGGGATCGAGTATTGCTCGAAGATCTGCTGCATGTACACTGCCAAGCACGCGATGCTCTATAAGCACAAAGTTCACGACGGCAATGCGTACGTCTTTTATATGGATATTCGGGCCGGGGGCAAGGGGTATGACGAGTTCGTGCGCAGAGCGATTGAGGAAGACGATGTGAACTACATCCGCGGGCGTGTATCGCGGATCTATGAACGGGAGGGCAAGCTGATTGTGCGCGGCGCCGATACGCTGCTCGGTGGGGAGCCGGTGGAGATTGAAGCTGACATGGTCGTGCTCGCAACGGCGGGTGTTGCGAACGAAGGGGCGGAGGAGCTTGCGCAAAAACTGCACGTCAGCTATGATGCGCATCATTTCTTCTCGGAAGCGCATCCTAAACTGCGTCCGGTGGAGACGAATACGGCCGGAATATTTCTTGCCGGAGCGTGCCAGGCGCCGAAGGACATTCCCGACTCCGTCGGCCAGGCCTCCGCCGCTGCAAGCAAGGTGCTCGGGTTGTTCTCCGCCGACGAATTGACGCGCGAGCCGGTGATCGCCGTTGTGAATCGCGCGGCGCCGCCGGTGTTCTCAACATGTATCGGATGCTTTACGTGCCAAACGGCATGTCCGTACAATGCAATCGAGCAGGAAGAAATAAGAACGCGGGAAGGAAAACTCATGAAGACGGTTGCGAAAGTCAATTCCGGGTTATGCCAGGGATGCGGCACGTGCGTGGCGTTCTGCCGGTCAAAGTCGATCGACCTGCAGGGCTACAGCAACGAACAAGTATATGCAGAAGTCATGGAGTTGTTAGCCTAATGGAACCGCCGTTCGAGCCTAAGGTTGTCGCGTTCGTCTGCAACTGGTGCACGTATGCCGGCGCTGACTTGACCGGTACGAGCCGCATCAAGTACGCGACGAATGTCCGCATTGTGCGGTTCCCATGCACGGGCCGTATCGACTATAATCTCTTGCTCAAAGCATTCGCTCAGGGTGCGGACGGCATCATCGTGTCCGGCTGCCATCCGAACGATTGCCACTACACTTCGGGAAACTTTCACGCGCGGCGCCGATGGATCGTTTTCCGGCAGATGATGGAGTATATGGGCGTGGATATGCGCCGCGTGAAATTCTCGTGGGTTTCTGCCGCTGAAGGGGCAAAGTGGGCGGAGGTCGTGAACGCTGCCGTCGCTGAAGTCCGCGAGCTTGGACCGGCGGCGGCATTTCAGAGGATGACCAAAGAAGTTGCATGATCAGCGGGCGGAATCGATCCAATCCGGTCAGAGAAAATCTATGCAAGCCTTACATGAGAAAGCGAAAGAGCTCTTAGAATCCGGAAGAGCGAACGTGATCGTCGGCTACGGGAATGGAAGCGGCAACAGGGTGCGCCCCGTTTTCATTCGAACCGCTGAGGATGTGCCGCAGCTCGTGTGGGATCAACGATGCCGGCAAAATCTTGCCGTCTATCTCCTTAAGCCTGAAATCAAAAGAATGGGAACGCCGGCCGTCGTCACCACCCCCGCGGTGGTACGGTCGATTATCCAATTGATCGCTGAGCGGCAGATCAAAAGCAGCGACCTTGTGCTCCTCGCTATTGAAGATGCCGCAGTGATTGAATTGACGGACAATGCCTCGCTCGAAAAGTATGCCGCAGCCCATCCGGTGGTATTTCCGCCCCCCGTGAAGAAAGAGATCGAAACGCTCGCTGCGATGTCCGTCGAAAAGCGGTTCGCGTTTTGGCAGGATGAATTATCGCGATGCTTCAAGTGTTACGCATGCCGTTCATCATGCCCGTTGTGCTACTGCGACCGCTGCATCACGGACTGCAACCAGCCGCAGTGGGTGGACGTCGCAGCGAACGCGATCGGGAATTTTGAATGGCACATCAATCGCGCGATGCATCTTGCAGGGCGGTGTGTGCAATGCGGTTCGTGCACCATCGCATGCCCGGTCGGGATTCCGATAGCACTCCTGACGATCGAAGCGACACGCATCGTCGAGCGGGAATTCGGCCAGCATGCCGGAACGCAATGCAACGCGCCGGCCGCGTTATCGTCGTTCCGCGCGGAAGATAAAGAAGCATTTATCCTGTAACGCCTCAAGCAATCGTATGGATACATACTCACTCTCCCATGAAAACTTGCTGACACTTCTTGATGCGATCACTGCATCCGGCAAGAAACTCTACGCGCCGCAGCGCAAGGGGGAGAAAGTTTTTTTCGCTCCTGTTACGGATGTGAACGCCGTGGTGTTTGACTTCACCCAGACAACGGAATCGCCAAAGGAACTGCTCTTTCCGAAATATCAGAGGCTTATCTCGTACGATTTCGAAGACGGCGAGGTACGCGTGAAGGATTACGCAGCGGTGCCGGTGCCCGAATGCGTGCTTTTCGGTTCCCGTCCCTGCGACGCTTCGGCGCTGCAGCGGCTCGCCGATTTCTTCGCCCGCGATATTTCCGATGTATTTGTCGCTCAACGAATGAACGCACTGACCGTCATCAGCGTGAGCTGCACAAAAGCTGATGCCGATTGCTTCTGCACGTCTGCGAGCAGTTCGCCCGGGGACGCAACAGGAAGCGATATTCTCTTGACGCCGGTCGAAAACGGCTGCTATTTCGTCGAATCCGGCTCGGAAAAAGGGGCTGCTCTGATTGCATCGCACAACGATCTGTTCGCAGAGCCCGCGCCCATCGGGAAAGAAATATACTTAGCAAAGGTTGAAAGGGCATTTTCGCATCATGAGCTTTCCCAAAAGCTCGCGGGGGGTTTCGGGAATGCGATCTGGTACGAAGCTTCCTTGCGCTGTATTGGATGCGGCGCGTGCGCGTTCGTATGCCCGATGTGTTCGTGCTTCGACATCCAGGATGAGGGGACGGCAAAGAAAGGCGATCGTGCGCGCTGCTGGGATTCTTGCGCGTTCGCGCTGTTCACGCTGCACACGTCCGGGCACAATCCGCGTCCCGTCCAAAGCGACCGCTGGCGGCAGCGGGTGATGCATAAGTTTTGCTACCAGCCGCAGCAGTATGAATTACCCGGTTGTGTCGGCTGCGGACGATGCTCGCGTGCGTGTCCCGCAGATATGAACCTGAAAGAACAGCTCCTTGATGTTGCCGCCGCGATCGAAACGGTGTGATGCTCCGGGTTTCGTTTGTTGAGGGGCGGGAGAAATTGCGATAGCGGTTCAGTAAAAGCCGGAATCGAAATATGTCTTCAAACAATACGTACAATCCGTATTTGATGCGGATCGAAAAGGTCACCGAAGAGGCGCCGGGCGTCAGAACGTTCCGTCTGAAATTTAAGAATGATGCCGATCGTGAACAGTTCACCTTCAACGCAGGACAATTCGGCGAGTATTCCGTCTTCGGGGAAGGCGAATCGACCTTCTGTATCGCATCATCGCCGACGCGCAAAGAATACATTGAGTGCACCTTCCGCCAAGCCGGCCGCGTGACCTCCGTGCTCGCCCGAAAAGAAGAGGGGGACATTATCGGGTTCCGTGGCCCCTATGGAAACATCTTCCCTCTTGAAGAGTGGAAGGGAAAGAACCTGTTATTTGTTGCGGGAGGTATTGCGCTGCCGCCGATGCGTTGCGTTATCTGGAACGCGCTCGACCTGCGCGAATGGTTCAACAACGTCACCGTTGTCTACGGCGCTCGTTCCGTTGCCGACCTTGTGTATAAGCACGAATTGGACGAATGGGGAAAACGATCCGACATGACGCTCGTGACAACGGTCGATCCGGGGGGAGAAAATCCCGCATGGAAAGGCAAGGTTGGATTCGTCCCGAAGGTCTTAGAGGATTTGGCTCCGTCAAGCGAGAAGACGATCGCCGTTGTTTGCGGTCCCCCGATCATGATAAAGTTCACGTTTCCGGTACTGGAACGATTGGGTTTCGCACCGCAAACGGTCTTTACGACGTTAGAGAATAGAATGAAATGCGGTGTAGGGAAATGCGGACATTGTACAGTCGGGTCAGTGTATGTCTGTAAAGACGGACCGGTGTTTACGTACGAGCAGCTCCGGAAACTCCCGCCAGAATATTAATTGAGAGATGAGGTAAACCGAATCCGGCTGCGAAAAAAGGGGATGACGGCTACCGGAATGAATACTGCACACAAAGACCGTTGGCCGTCGGCATGATGGACAGCCCGCCGTTGGCGCCGCCTCGTCCTTCGCGCTCTCGTTCTCTTGAAATAACATAGAGACCGGTCGCAATTCCCAGCGCACTGCCTGCCGCTACGTCGGATGTCCAGTGCTGGGTGAAGCGCACGCGTGAATAGGCGGTCAGCGCAGCCATGCCGTATAGCCCGATCGATGCAAAAGGATTGTTGATCTGTTCGGCGAGTACCGTCGACATCGCGAACGCTGCCACACTGTGCCCCGAAGGGAAGGATTGCCGTTCAGCGTCCCAACGGAATGCCTTGAAGTCGTGCGAATTGCCGCCAGGTCCCGGGCCGGTTCTAGCCGTGACGTACCGAAGGACGATGACCGCTGAACCGGAGAAGAGCAGACTTTCGAGAAGGAGCCGCCCGGTGACTCGAATGTTTTTCTCCCCTGAAAAGAGACCTGCTGTATAAACCCCTGCAGAAAAAATCCCCGCGTAGGGGAACTCACCGTAATAGGTTGGAATCTCCCATGGAGAATTCGGCAGTTGATCATCTGTCTGGATGCTGAACATGCTGGCGAGATGGCTGTCAGCGGAGACCAGGCCAATGAGCCCCCCGGCAGCTCCCCCGGCAATGATCCAATCCCGGCCGGAAAAATGCGCCGGTGCCGACCAGTAAGAAAGACCGTCCTCTAGTGCGATTTTAGCATCGTTGATTACGATCCGGTCGAGGGACATGGCCGCCGCGGAATCCTGTGCGGCCAGGTTGAAATTCGCAAGGGATGAAAAGAGGGCTAAATATGCAAGGCGGCGGATCATAGGAGCAGGCCGGGCCGAAACCAATGCTATGAAAAGGGATAGTTGTCTGAAAAATATACTCAAATAATGGGACCAATCCAAAATGGGGTTATTCCTGCTCTATGTTGTTTTGTAGATTTACTTTAAAGAGATAAATCACTACATTTTCGCTATCCACCAGAAATGTTAGATAGTTAAGTTTACTACCCCCTGTGTTGATCTGTATCGTGCAGTTGGGGGAAAAGGATTATTGTCCCATGTGGGTTGCATAAATGTGACTCAAAGGGCGGAGCTGTGAGAAGTCGGAAGAGCAGAAATGAATAAAATGTCGGTCAGAGCGGAATGCGGTGCGGATTTGCAGCTCCCGCAATCGCACTTTGGTTCAGGTATCTGGCCGGGAATGCTCATCGTTGGTTTCTTCGAAAGGGTATCGGAAATATGAGACGAAGCACGATGCTTCTCTTTGCAATATCAGCAGCGGGCATTTTCCGGACACTCCCCGCGCAAGTGACCACAACAGCCGTCCCGTTTCTGATGATCGCTCCCGACTCGCGCGCCAGCGGTATGGGAGAGGCGGGTGTCGCCCTGGCCGACGATGCGTGGGCGACATATTGGAATCCGGCGGGGTATGCGTTTCAATCAGGCTCCGAGGCATCGATCAATTATTCAGACTGGCAGCCTGCACTCGACCTCGGCGATGTTTGGATCGCGAACATGGTGTACAAGCAGGACGTCAGGCAGCTGGACGGAACCGTATCTGCGGCATTCACGTATCTCAACCAGGGGGAGATCGGGCGGACGCTGAACGACGCGACCGTCCTTGAGACATTCAAGAGTTACGAACTGGCTTTTGTACTCGGCTATTCGACGAAGCTTTCAAATGTACTCGGCATCGGCTTCAACCTCAGGATCATTCACAGCGCCATTTCGCCGTTCGGTTCGCCTGACGGACAGGGAAACGGGATCGCGACCGGAGGGAGCTTCGACGTCGGCATGCTCTACCATCCTCAGTCCCTCGTCATTCCCCTGGTGAATCACAACCTCGGCGACAGGCTGAGTTTGGGGTTCAACCTCTCGAACATCGGGCCGAAGCTGACGTACGGCGATGCCTCGCTCGCGGATCCAATTCCGATGAACCTTCGTCTCGGACTTGCGCTGAAGCTTTTCAAGAACCAGTACAACGACGCGACCTTCATCGCCGATTTCAACAAGCTGCTGGTCAATGACACGGACAGCGGTTCGGACGTATTCTATAAAGCCTTCTTCACTTCCTGGACGGGGAGGACGATCGGCGAAGAATTCCGTCAATTCGACACTGGGCTGGGTTTCGAGTACTGGTACGGGGCTCCGAAACTTTTTGCCTTCCGGACGGGTTATTTTTATGAGGACCCCGCCTACGGCAACCGTAAGTTTTTCACCTTCGGCGTCGGCGTGCGGGTGGAGTCGTACGAATTTGATTTCAGCTATATCGCGGCGTCGGAGAAGGACGATCCCGTCGGCGGAACGCTCCGGTTCACGCTTCTGGCCTCTTTTGGGGGACTCTCGAAGAGCGACCGGGCGTTGCCGTAGGCGGTCATCAGGAGAAAAGTGAGGCAGGACACGGCGAGTAAAGGGGAAGAATATCACATTTAATAAAGTGCTGCAAAATCAGTCACCTGTGCCGATAGACTATCAATCAACCAATGTTCACAATTAAACGAGGTTTATCTATGAAACGTGCGATACGAATACTTGCGATAGCATCCTTCTTGCTCCTTGGCGTCCATTCTTCACGAGCGCAGTGGATTCCCGATACCCTCATTAATGAAGGGAAGGTGTATTCATTTGCCGTAAACGGGTCAAACCTCTTTGCGGGAACAGACAGCGGTGTGTTTCTCTCGACCGATAATGGCACAAGCTGGACAGGGGTGAATAACGGTTTAGTAAGTGCCCCTGTCTATTCCTTTGCTGTAAATGGCACTACCCTCTTTGCATTGCTTGCCGGAGCAGGAGTGTATCGTTCTACCGACAATGGCAGCACTTGGACCGCTGTCAATAATGGAATTACTGATCTATTTGATAATTCCCTTGGAGTCAGCGGAACGAACATTTTGGCAGGGGGCGAAACGGGGCACATATATCTTTCCACCGACAACGGAGATGACTGGACAGCTGTCACTTCTGGAGTAGTAAGTTCTAATATTTCTTCTTTTGTCCAAAGCGGAACAAACCTTTTTGCAGCTTCCTATGGAGAGGGAGTTATTCTGTCGACCGACAACGGGACCACTTGGACACCGGCCACTACGGGATTATTCGCTAGCGTGAATTGCTTAGCAGTTTTGGGTTCTAATCTCTTTGCCGCAACCGACAGCGGTGTATTCCTTTCTACCAACAACGGTGCGAATTGGCAGCCGGCCGACTCAGGGTTGACATTGCTGTTTCTGCCGATGAATTCTTTGGCCGTTTCCGGCACAGATATTTATGTTTCGTCATACTTAGTTTACAAATCCACCGACAATGGAACAAGCTGGGTTGACTCGAGTGATGGATTACCAGAAAGCTCACCTGTTAATGCTTTGGCTGTCCAAGGTTCGTTTCTTTATGCGGGAATGACGGGGGGCTTGTACCAACACGACCTCCCTGTGGACCTCCCTGTTGAATTGGCAGCATTCTCCGCTTCCTACACCGGGTCAACGATTGAGCTGCAATGGAAGACGGCAACGGAAATCAACAACGCTGGATTTGATATACAACGGCGATCAGCGGGCACGCAGCAGTGGACAAAGGTCGGCTCGGTCTCTGGCGCGGGCACAAGCAACGTCCCTCATTCGTATTCTTTTAAGGACAACGTCGGGACCGCAGGTACCTATTCGTACCGGTTAAAGCAAACCGACCATAACGGTGCGTTCAGCTATTCACGTGAGATCGAAGTGTCCATAGGCGGAGCGCCGAGGGTTTTCGGGATGTCGCAGAATTATCCGAACCCGTTCAACCCGTCGACAAATATCCAGTTCACGGTGCCGGCGGACGGACGTGCAACGTTGAATGTATACAATGCGATCGGACAGCTGGTGGCGACGCTGTTCGATGGAATCGCGAAAGCCGGACAGTATAACCAGGCAACGTTCGATGGCTCGCGCTTTGCGAGCGGAATATATTTTTCGCGGCTGGAGTCGAACGGCAGGACTGAGCTGAAGAAGATGCTGCTGTTGAAGTAACCCCACACAAAAAAAGTGTAATTGTCATTCTTCGCTCCGTTCAGGGGGATACGAGAAACGGGATTTTCATTCTGACAAACAATGTAACGCCATTGTCATTCTGAACGGAGTCCCGCGATAGCGGGACGGAGTGAAGAATCTGGACAGCAGGGGTGCAAATCAAAGACGAAAATTGCGGCACAATCCCCCGCGCAATCCAGCCCCTTCGCTCCGCTCAGGGTGACACGAGAAATGGGATTTTTATTCTGACAAACAACGCAACGTCATTGTCATTCTGAACAGAGTCCCGCTATGGCGGGACGGAGTGAAGAATCTGGACAGCAGGGGTGCAAATCAAAAACGAAAATTGCGTGACACAAATCCCCCATGCAATCCAGCCCCTTCGCTCCGCGGAGGGTGACACGAGAATTGGGATTTTTATTCTGACAGACAATTCAACGTCATTGTCATTCTGAACGAAGTCCCGCGATAGCGGGACGGAGTGAAGAATCTGGACAGCAGGGGGCAAATCAAAAACGAAAATTGCGGCACAATCTCCCGTGCAATCCAGCCCCTTCGCTCCGCGGAGGGTGACATAATAAAGAGATCGCATAGATTGTTCCGTTTTAGCCGCACACAGCCTCATTTTTTATAAACTCCTCAGACCGCAGCAGATGCTTACGAATAGGATCATCAGATGAATTCTTACCGGGAACCGCAAAGTAATGACAAGGGCAACGGACGACACCAGGCAGATTCGCTCGTGTCACCTTTGTGGGAATATTTGGCAATTCTACTCCGAGGGAAGTGGATCATTCTGGTCTCGGTGTGCGTGGCAACCGGCCTCGCTTTCCTGTATTCTAACGACACAAAACCCAAGTTTGAAGCAAGCTCTCTCGTTTTGATCGAGACGAAAGCTAGCGATAAGGCAAATCCGATGCTCGATTTGACGGGAGCGACCGCCGCAACCAAGATTTCGAACGAGATCGAGATATTGAAATCCCGGTCCACCATCCAGGCCGTTGCCGAAGCACTCCTTTCTCAAAAATACATCAATGACAAAAAAACGAAGATCATACCTATTTTGAGGTCGGCGGGGGGCAGAGACTCCCTGGCGACAGTCGAAGAAGTTTCGGAACGATTGGAGGGAGCTGTCGATTTTTCTCCGATCCATGAAACCGATATTGTCAAGATCACGGCAGTGAGCGGGGATCCCGTGGAAGCGGCGCTGATCGCGAACGTGTACACCGAAATTTACACCACGCAAAACCTCCAGGCAAGCCGTCTCCGGACCACCGCGATCCGCGAGTTTCTGCAGTCACAACTTGAATCAAGGAAAGCATTGCTCGATTCAGCTGAAAACAACCTGCAGGACTACATGCGTTCTTCCGGCGTCGTTTCCCTCGATGCAGAGGGGACCAAAGTTGTAGACCAACTAACGGCGCTTGAGGCTCAACGGGACGCCATCGAAGTAGAGAAAAGTTCAAGGCTGAAAACGCTCGCTTCGTATAAGGAAGAATTTGAAAAGCTTGGACAAAGCTCTGCCAGAGCGATCGAAGAATCGAACGACAGCTACATCGCTCTTTTGCAGGAGCAGATAGCGAAGCTTGAAGTGCAGCGCGATATCGTGACCGCGCAGAACCCCGGTGTCGCCGATCAGAAACTTTATTCCGACAAATTGAAGGAGATCGACCAGCAGATAGCCTCCCTGAAAAAGACGCTCGCCGGCCGCACGGACCAATTCCTCAAGTCCGTCCTCCCCGGCACGGGGGGGACATCCGGAGGAGGAAGCGGGTCGTTTCTTGCCGAGGCAAAGCAGAGGATCATCGAGCAGAGCATCGAACTTCAGGCCCTCGACGCGCGAAAAAGCGCGCTCGACGGCGTGATCCAGGACTATGAAAAAAAATTCAATCAGATCCCGAAGAAGAGCATGGATCTGGCTCGATTGCAGCGCGCGAAGATGAGCAATGAAAAACTCTATTTGCTCGTCGAAGAAAAGTATAACGAAACGTCGATACAGGAAAAATCAGAATTCGGGTACGTAAACATTGTCGACCCGGCCGTGGTGCCGCTGACGCCCGTGGGGACGCGTCTTCGTGTCTATCTTATTTTCGGGTTTGTTGTTGGCCTGACCCTCGGAGTCTTCGTCACGTTCGTATGGGCGTTTGCCGACGTCCGCATACGAACACCGGAAGACCTGAAGCGCCACGGGTTTGTCCCGCTCTCGACGATCAGCCGGATGAACTACGAAATAAAAAGGATCGTTGAAGATACCAGGGACAGTACGGCGCAATCTCCGCTCGATATACATCTGGTCTCTTTTTACCGGCCGTTCGGACCGATTGCAGAATCATACAGGCATCTGCGGACCAATGTGCTTGCAACCCAACAGGACAATTTCCCCCGATGCATCATGATGACGAGCGCGATTCCCGGAGAAGGGAAAACGACGACGGCGTGCAACCTTGCCATCTCGCTTGCTCAGGCGGACAAGAAAATTTTGCTCGTGAACGGAGACCTACGGCGTCCGACGATCCATGAGTTCTTCGGGCTTACAAACGAGCGCGGGCTCGCCGGCTTTCTTTCCGGGGAAGCGGGTCTTGAGGATGTGCGCCAGCGGGGAGTTCTGGAGAACCTCGATATCATCGCTTCCGGAGAGCTTCCGGACAATCCTTCCGAGCTTCTTGGTTCAAACAAAATGAAGGAATTCATCGGAATGATGAAACAGGAGTACGACATCATTCTTGCCGACGCACCGCCGCTGCTGGCTGTGACGGATGCAGCCGTGCTGGCAAAAGAAGCAGAAGGCGTTGTGATCGTTGCATCTGCCGGGATGACGAGGGCCAATGCCCTGATGTCCGCTGTCGAGCTGCTTCACAGCTTCGACGCAAGATTGCTCGGTGTGGTTCTGAATAACTTTGATATACGCTCTTCTTTCGGCTCGTATGCGTACGGCCACCCGAACGGCTACTATGGTTATGAATCAGGATACTACGGTTCCAACGGGAAGAGGAAAAAGTCAAAAAAAAGAACGAACCGGCCGCTGGAATCCCACACGTGAGGCAGCGTATCATACTCTGGTTGCTGCAGAGAATTAACGACATACATGCAAATCCTGGCATCCAGTGCGACCAAGCTGGATTCGGCATCCGAAGTAGTTCCGTTAGAATTTTCGTTGGATTGACTTTAAAATTGAAACCGAGACACTAAAAGCTTTCTTAAAAACGAATTTTTGCCGACCATTCTCCCAGAGGGATGCCCTCGGGACTGTCTGTCCTTCGACGCGTTCGCTCCGCTCACTTGCTCAGGGTGAACAAATAGTAGGCTCATCCTGAGTAAGTCCCGCGTTAGCGGGACGCATCGAAGGATGAAATGACGTATTTTTGAGATAGCTTCTATTAAACTTGAAGGTTAACAACACCATGAGAAAATATTGCAGCATTGTTTTTGCCGCATGTCTGATGTTGTGTCTGACAGACGCGGATGCACAGATCAATCCCAGCTCCTTTCTTTCAGCAACGTCGGCGGGGGAGACGAGCACGAACTACTATTTTGCCCGCCCCAACGACCTTACGCTCATCGTGAACGTGATAGGATTCGTGCAGAGACCGGGCAGGTACGAAATCGCGAGCTCGATAGACCTGATCAATTTGATCGCGTTGGCCGGTGGACCGACGCCCGACGGATCGTTGAGTAAAGTGACCATCATCCGGATCGACGGAAAAGGAGAGAAAGTTACACGACGCGAGTTTCACGTCGACCTGGAAGACCTTTCATCGGTGAAACAAGAAGAGCTGCAGCTAATGCCGGGGGATTTCATTATGGTGAATCGCACCGGCTGGGCGAAGTTCAGAGATGCCTTCGAGGTGGTCGTGGAGGTCTCGGCGGTAACGATAGCCGTCACTCAGGTTCTTAACTATTCGAAGAAGTAATATCAGGAACTCGAGGCGTTGTTTCTCGCCAGTGTACCGGCAAAGCCAGCCTCCAAAAGAGCCCTCTCTGAGGGGATGAACCACTCTTTTTGTAAAGCTTAACGGAACGCAGATTCATCCTGAGTAAGTCCCTCGAATGCGGGACGCATCGAAGGGCAAAGTAAGGCCCTTCGACTCGCCCCGATAGAAGACATCGTGACTCGCTCAGGGTGAACGTCCCTTGTTTTGTAAAGCCTAGCAAAAAGCAGGTTCATCCCGAGTAAGCCCCGCGAATGCGGGACGCATCGAAGGACGAAGCAACGCGCTTCGCCTCAACCCCAATAAAGAATATCGTGATTCGCTCAGGGGAAACGACTTTTACAAAAAACGAGATTATTTTTAAGAATGTCAGTCGTGGCACCTCAATGGTATGCCCTCTACCTGCGTAGCAGGTACGAAAAAAAAGTGGCCATCGAACTGGAGAAAAAAAAGATCGAACAATTCCTCCCGTTGATCGAAGAGGTGCACGTATGGAGCGACCGGAAGAAAAAGGTGACGGAGCCCCTCTTCCGGGGATATCTTTTCGTCAGAACCGATTTGCGGGACAGAGAGACAATCCTGAGGACAAACGGAGTTATCCGGTTTGTCGGCATCCAGAGCAAGCCGTCGCGAGTTCCCGATTTGCAAATAGACTGGCTTCGGCGGGTGGTCGGCGGATCAAAAGCAGTCCAGCGCGAATCGTATCTCGAAGTCGGTGAAAGGGTCAGGATCATCAGCGGACCGTTGATTGGGGTAGAGGGAATCATAAACAGAGTGAACGGAGGCTCACGCGTGATTGTGCCAATTGCCGCAGTGCAGCAGTCTGTTTCGTTTCAGGTGCCGTCAGAGCTTCTGGAACTTATCCGCAGTAATGATGGCTGAATTCTGTCCGTGTGAGGAGAGAAAAGGCTCTCGTGAAGGATCGGACAGCCGATCAGAGATTTATTGTTATCATGGTGCAGGATCTTTACCCACCCCGTTTGCACTGTCATTCACCCGATATCCAGAATCTCGATGCATCCCCTCGCGGGCATACCAAATACTTTACTCCATCTGCGGGGATTATTTTTTAGAGAAATTCAGAATTGGTTTCCCGTTCAGCCTCGTTGAAGGGAATTGTACTGCTTTTTTGCCGGAGGGCTAAAGAAATGAAGCAAATATTCTACATCTTTCTTTCGATATTGATCGCCATTCCGCTCGTCCAGCCAGGAGGCGGTCTTGCAAATGCTCAGACGACGTACTATGTTGCCGCAGCGGGCAATGATGCAAACCCGGGGACTCAAGCCCAACCGTGGCTTACGCCGATGCGGGCGGAATATGCAAAGTTAAATCCAGGTGATTCTGTTCTTTTCAAGCGCGGAGATGTCTTTGAAGGCGGGATATTTGATACCTTGATCGGCACGTGGGCAAACCCCATAGTGATCGGAGCGTATGGGTCAGGACCAAGGCCGATTTTTTATGGCGACTTGAGAGGAAGGACATGGACACCAACGCCAGGACATCCGAATATTTATCAATGTTATGTTGGTGCGGGAAGTGATTTCCAAAACGGCTATAAGCAGTATTACAACGGCGCATGGACAAATTCAAGCGGAGTCAATTACCGAAATGCCTTC